>NZ_JBDFPP010000022.1:0-71781 GCF_039672635.1 Pseudomonas sp. P39-UII1 | reverse complement strand
GTCTTCGTTGTAGTGAATCTCCAGCTCGCGGCCCAGCACGTCGGTGGCCCAGCTGGTGCGCGCTGCGAAGTCGTAGCGGAAGTGGAAGTGCTCGCCGTCGCTGGTCCAGTGCTCGACCACGCGGGGTGGAAAATTTCGCCAGCAAGAAAGTCTGCCGCTATCTCACTTCGAAATGAATAATTTTGTCTTAAGTCTTTGACAAATAGCCCTAATCGCTCCAGAGCATGAAATGAAAGCGAATGAGACAAGGTTGGCATTCGCTTTCGCTTAAGAAATTCTTAAAGATCGGGCGTCGGGGAGACAAGGCGACCCACTGGTCAGCAGGTCAGCAGGTCAGCAGGAACACATAAAACCATGCCTTATCCAAGGCAAGTACACGGCGCAAAAACTTTAGACCAACCCAGCCACTACATCACTTAACTTGGCGACCAGCGACGCAGGAGCGGCCTAACATTTCAGAAGATGCCCACTCCTGCGAGCTTATAAATTAAGGAGTTAAAATCATTGCTCCTGAATCAAAACCACATTTCCCCCGAGCGCGGCGACTACCATATCAAAGAAGGCATCTATGCTATCCGCGATGAAATACAAATGACCACAATCATTCAGCGCAGCTATGTCAAATTTAATGACTGAATCAGCCTCATGCAAGTGCGTTCGATCCCAATAATAGATGCCTTCCCGGCCTGCCTCACATATCAGCACATAGGGATTCCCACCTCCATCTTCACCGATAGCCAATACGCTTCCAATAAACCTCAACTCATCAATGAATTCATTATTGAAACTGATCAGGTCGTTACACTCCTCATCTGGAAGAACTCCAAAGAGACGATCAAAAATAATAACGCCGTCATCAATAGCTGGCAGCGGCAACTGACCGTAATCTGGCTCAGTCATGCAGCAACCATTCATCCTTCCTAAAAACTGCCTATAGCTACTTGGCAGCACTAAATTTAAAGCAGACTGTAGTGCATTCACCTCAGAATCTTGCAGGCCAGACTTATATACAATTGGCATATTTTCACCCAATTTCACAGGAAGCTCTCATGCTCTTTACGCCACCGGAATGCGTATATCTGTTATGTATTTTTAGGAACTTCTTGCATCGTCCTCATGTTCTCGTGGTGATGCCAAGTAATCTTTGAATAATCTGCCTTTCCTTTTGGCGCTAGCGCATCCGATTTTCCGAAATCGCCACCAGGATTCTTACCATGATTCCCCTTCAGGTCTGGGACATCAACCTGCTGCCGCTGGTAAGGAGTAAAATCTGGATGGCCTTCAGGATACCTCACCTCATTACCTTCCAAATCTTGATAGGCCCATGTTGGACTTTCAACTTCCATGTGAACAGATCCTCCCTTATCCAGCCATTTAGCCACATCGGGAGAATGTGCGGGCTTTGAACTCCGACCCCACGGTTCAATTCATGCAATGGGATTTACTGCGTATTGGTAGAGGTTTATCCTCCGGCAAGATCAATTGGATCCTGAAATGGCCGGATTCAAGATCATAGAACCGGAACGTGTTGTAATGCAGCCCCGTTTCGCTATCAAAGTACTGACCCTGGAACCGCAGATCCTGCTCGACCTCACTGATCGTCACCTGCTCGATCGCGCCCCAAGAACGATATGTTGCCTGCCAAACAATCTCGCCCTGACTATCAGTCAGCTCCAGCGGCGTACCAGTCTGGTCAGTATGGAAGTAATAGACCTTCTGCTCGTCCCCTTCCCCCTGGTCAACCCGCGCTAACGGCGCATAGCTACCCGGCTCATAGAGATACAGAATGCTCTACCCCGGCGTCTCCTCGCGCAGCATCCTCAGCCCTTGCCAGAGGAAGTGCTTCAGCTCCCTCTCGCCGCCGATTTCAGCGGTCTTGGCCACCCGCTTACCAGTATTGCCCAGTGCTCCCCCGCTTGCCGTTGGCGTCCCGTTGACCAGCGTTTCGGCACGCACCAGCGGGTTCTCTCTGTCATAGCTAGAGCTCTGCAACTTGCTATACCCCGAACGCTTCTCGCTCAGCTACCCCAAGGGTCAAAGCGATACTCCTGATCCCACCAACGCTTGATGCGGTTGTCTTTGACCTCTCAAACTACTGCGCATTGAAGTCCAAGCGGTTGGCCGCAGCGTCATGGCGGAACTCTTCGCTATGTATAAGCGAACCGGTATCGGGGCTGTGCAACTAGCCGTTGGCATCGCGGTTGACAGTCTCCAATGAACTCGACCTTGGCGTCGCAGTTGAGATACTGGATATTCGAACACATTGAGCGACTGGCGACCTCAGATGTGACGACGCTGCGAGTGGTATTTATCAGCTATTGAGGCGGCTACCGCCCCGCTGCCATTTTTTAAAGAACATCCACTCCGTGACGCCCTCTAGCCAGACACGCTTAGGAATACAGAAGCGTAGGCCGAGTACACCTAACCCAATAATTGCCGTTATTCCAAGCTTGAGACTGAAGTCAGAATGCTACACAACGCTGTGCCTGCCATGCTTGACAAGTATGCTCACAAAGCGCTTCAAGAGCTTTTCCGATCCCACCGTATCGCTCAAACTAGTTGAATCTTCAGGCATGTCATGAACAACCCAAGCTTTTGACATCATTCCGCCAGCACCCACTAATTGTATAGAGCGTCATCCGAGTCGGATGCCAGCATGTCCGCCAATTGCTCTTAAGGTCTCACGTAGGCTCTGCGAACAAATAACTGGCCCAGTAAGCGAATTTCGCACCAAAACTTGCTCGAAATAAAAATCAAAAGCGCTTTTTGACATCCGGTTTTTTCCATGAAATCAGGATGCCGGCCTCGCCCAAAGACTGATTTACGTCCTGAAGCTGATCCGCTTCGACGTACCACAGCCATGTCGAAGGAGTTAACGGCTCAAGCGCTCCTCGCCCGACACTCTCACCAATCCAATCTTTCAGTACCACCCCCGCAACATCCGCCTCCAAATGCCGGTCACTTAATACATTAACGGGATAAACCATCCTCAATAAATTCTCCTTGTAGCGCTCTCGCCCCTGAAATCTGCCAGGAACTTCCTTCTTAAATGCAGATGAATTCTCGCACGGATATATCGTTACCACATTATTACCAGCAGCATAACTAAATGCTTTACTTACTTTTTCGCACTGATAGATAATTCCATAAGGCACTACAATGTCAGCACTGAGATCTTTAACAAATTTCACCAGACTCTCTAGCCCCACAGAGTCATCAGAGCATTGACCATCTAAGTGATAGAAGCTGCCAAAATCGTTCGTAGAATAACCAAAGGATGCAAACCACGGGATAGCACCTGCGGCCTCGTTGTATATTCTAAACGCCGTAGCTGTACCGTTATTCACTCTCGCCTCGAGTTCGGTCAACTCCACCGCTACAAGATCGTGATCGCCAACATGATCCCCATCACTCAAATATCTATAATAAGCGGCACCTGTAATCGACAGATTAATACAAGCAAAAAAGTTCTTAGCAAATTTTAGGGCCAATTTAGGATTAACTTCTTCAACACCGTATAAAGCCAACGCTACAGACATATGCCCACCTATATTCCAGAAATCAAATCATCAAGCAAAGACTTCATGTCAGAAGCACTGTATGGATGCTCTAACACTAAAACCTCGCCTTGCTTACTAAGAGGCAAATTACTCATTGCAGTTTCATTACGCGAAGTAAGCGTCGGAAGTTTTCTGCCCATATCCGTCTTAGAGGCAAGTTCGATCGCATGGACCTTACCGTTCACATCAATAGCCATAACATCTGGACGTCGAGCTGAGACGCCTCGCCCATTCGCGAAGCTATATGAACGATTCAAATACACATCCGAGAACTTTCCACTCATAGCCAATTTATTGGCGATTGCTTCTGAAAACTGATCATGTCCAGGCGTTCCGTCTACCTGCCCACGACCGTGAATCTTTGTGTTATTAACAACTCGCACTTGACATGGAGCGAGCCCCGTTGGATCAATCCAGTAAATCGGATTTACGCTGTATCTGAAAAGATTCACACCCCCGCGCAAGCCAATGGGATCTTGACCAATGAATCTACCAACTTCAGGATCGTAATATCTTAGGGTATTGTAATGAAGCGACGTCTCGCGATCAAAGTACTGGCCCTGGAACCGTAAATTTTGGTCAATCTCATTGATCGTCAGCTGCTCAATCGCCCCCCACGAACGATATGTGGCCTGCCAGACAATCTCACCCTCGCTATTGCTCATTTCCAAGGGCGTACCGATCTGATCGGTATGGAAGTAGTAGACCTTCTGCTCTTGGCCCTCCGCCTGATCAACACGAGCCAACGGTGCATAGCTACCCGGCTCATAGCAATACAGGATGCTCTGCCCCGGCGTCTCCTCACGCAGCATCCTCAGCCCTTGCCAGAGGAAGCGCTTCTGCTCCGTGATGCCGTTGATCTCGGAGTGCTTGGCTACCCGGCGCCCTAGGCTGTCATAGCGATACTTGCCTGTGCTCGCCAACTTGCCGTTGACCAGTGTCTCCGCCCGAACCAGCCGGTTCTCGCAGTCATAGCTAAAGCTCTGCAGCTTGCTGTGCCCCGAGCGCTTCTCGATCAAGTTACCCCACGGGTCATAGCGATACTCCTGATCCCGCCAACGCTTGATGCGGTTGTCTTGCACCTTCTCAAACTGACGCGCATTGAAGTCCAAGCGGTTGGCTGCAGCGTCATAGCGGAACTCTTCGCTTCCCACCAACGAGCCGGTATCACGGCTGTGCAACTGGCCGTTGGCTTCGTATTCGTACTTGATCTCCTCGCGTAGCTTGTCCAGCGTACGCACCAACTCCCCGGCCGGGTCGTACTGGTAACGGCGGTGAATCGGGTTGTAGGCATGTTCCACCAACAACGACGTATTGATGCCGGGGTTGTGCACTTGCGATAGCTTTTCTGCCGGCAGGGTCGACGCAAACTGCCACGCCTTGCGCCCCATGGCGTCGTAACCAAAGCAACTGGTGAGCTTGCCCTGGGTGCGGAACACCTCCCGGTGCAGGTCATCGCGCTCCATGTCGCTGATGACCTGGCCGTCCAGGTTCAGCTGGTGCAGGTGGCCGCTGCCGTAGTACAGGTGATTGACCTTGCGGCCATCCGGCAGGGTCAGTGTGGTCAGGTTGCTGAGCGGGTCGTACTCATAGTCCAGCGCACCGCTCGGGGTCAGCTCCTGCGTCAGGCGTCCCAGCAGGTCGTAGCGGTAACTCAGCTTTTCATCCGTGATGCCCAACTGTTTACCCAGACTGCTTGGCGTGCGCTGAATACTCAGCAGACGGTCGGCCTCGTCGTACTCGAAATCCTGGCGGGCGTCGCGGTTGACCTTGGCCAGCAAGCGGCCAATCGCGTCACGCTCGAATAGCGTATTGCGCTCCGGGCGCTCGCCGTTTTCGCCATAGCCGATTTCATCCAGGCGCACCAGATTGCCGCCAGCGTCATAGCTGAAGCGCCGGGTCAGGTTGTCCACCCGCACTTCTTCACTCAGGCGGTCCGAGGCGTCATAGGCGAAGCGGTACGCCGCGCTGTTTTCGTTGACCAACGCGGTCAGGCGAATCGCTTTGTCGTACTCGTAACGAATCCACTGCCCTTTGGCATCCTGGCGGCTGCTGGGCAAGCCACGCGAGGTGCGCTGCAGACGCGTGGTCTGGCCTTTGCCGTCGGTGTGGGTCAGTACTTGGCCAAGGGCGTTGTAGGTAAAGGATTCTGCCGTGCCATCCGGGTGGTGGATACGCAGCACTTCGCCGTCGGGTTTGCGCTCCAGCGTGGTGGTCTGGTTCAGCGCGTCGGTGACGGCGATCAGGTGCTGCCGCTCATCGTAGCGGTAGTAGGTGCTTTTGCCCGAGCAGTCCTCGAAGCGATCGACCTGGGCGTAGGCGTTCCACCACAGGTACTTGGACTTGAAGTGGGCATCGATGATGGTGTGCGGCAGGCCGTCTTCGCTGTTGAGGTATTGGGTCTTGTTACCCAGCGGGTCGATTTCGGTGACTAGGTTCCTTTAGTCGTCATAATGCGACTGTCAAACGAGAAACCGGGTTTCGTTAATCAGGGGTGCGCGGTGGTGCTTGTAGCTAATCTTGCGGCCCAAGCGAGGAGGGCCCCTCGAAACCGTATGCAAACGCTAAAAGTTCAAAAACAAAGAGAGCTCATAGAAAACCTCACATATAACACCACGGAAAGAACTGACAATCCAAGACTCCAACTCCTGCTACATGTTTTTAAAGAGCAGGCACACACAAAACTCACATACCACACAAACTTAAAAACAAATCAACACTTAAACCTTATAAACATAGACCTTTGCGCCTTGATTGTAAAAATACAATCCAACTACCCCACCCTCTTTTCGCTCTACAAATATCTCCGTACCAGGAACACTATTGGTAGCATGTACAACCATTGAAATTATTTCCCCCTCCTCATGCCTGTACTCATAGCACCAATACTCTCCATCATCCTCTAATCGACATGATATGCTTGGCACCTCGTCTTTGAAAACAACCCCCACTGCACGAATTGCTTCCCCATCATCATCAAAACGAATAGAATAGCTTTCACCAATGTCATTTTCATATATTTCAGTTTCAACAATCGTTGAGCTAACACCATATATTTCGGCCTTGGCAAAAAAATCATCAACCAAGAAGTATTTAAAGCAATTTTTTTTGTTTTTTGGTTCACTAATTCCAATTGGACATGGAACCACTCCTGCCAGCTCCAAACCATAAGGCATTATTGAAAAACCAGGGCCTTTCGACCACTTTAATTCCATGTCTTCAAGACAATGATCTCCTTCACCCTCGGGAGGCATAGTTTCCAACTTGCACTTTAAAACCTTCAGTAGATTTTTACAACTTTCTGGAATCATGATCATCTCTTCACCGCGAATGTTTTACCGCTATTCAATTGTTCCTTGAGCTCAGACAGCCCGCTCAAGAATTCTTTCTTTGTGTTTTTTCCGGAAAGCGTATCGTAGACATGTTGCTTGTAGGCATTCCCATGGATACCGGCTCCTTTATGCGGCGTTGCAAGAGTACCAGGAACCCTAGCAGACTCTGTGTTAGGTAACCAGATACCATTTTTTCTATTATTGATATCGATACCCAATTCCTTCATCTGCTTTCTTAATGCAATCATTCGTACATCCTTAGAATTCGACATTACGATATGATGCGCATCATATTGCCCCCCACCCACCGGCTTACTACCAAGGCTGTCAGCAAGCTTTTTTGCATCAGACCCGCAAGATAAGCCCAGAGGGTCCAACCACAAAATGGGATTCAAAGCATATCCGTAAAGGTTCATCCCTCCGTCGAGACTCAATGGATCTTGCGTGAGGTAACGACCAATTGCAGAATCGTAATAGCGGAAAGTATTGTAGTGAAGCCCCGTCTCTGCGTCCCAATACTGACCTTGGAACCTCAGATTCTGCTCGACTTCATTAACCGCCAGCTGCTCTATCGCCCCCCAAGACCGATACGTCGCCTGCCAGACGATCTCTCCTTCGCTATCGGTCACCTCCAGCGGCGTACCAATCTGGTCAGTGTGGAAATAGTAGACCTTCTGCTCTTCCCCTTCCGCCTGATCAACCCGCGCTAACGGCGCGTAGCTACCCGGCTCATAGAAGTACAGAATGCTCTGCTCAGGCGTCTCCTCACGCAGCATCCTCAGCCCTTGCCAGAGGAAGTGCTTCTGCTCCGTGATGCCGTTGATCTCGGAGTGCTTGGCTACCCGGCGCCCTAGGCTGTCATAGCGGTACTTGCCTGTGCTCGCCAACTTGCCGTTGACCAGTGTCTCGGCACGCACCAGCCGGTTTTCGCAGTCATAGGCAAAGCTCTGCAGCTTGCTATGCCCCGAGCGCTTCTCGATCAGGTTACCCCACGGGTCATAGCGATACTCCTGATCCCGCCAACGCTTGATGCGGTTGTCTTGCACCTTCTCAAACTGCCGCGCATTGAAGTCCAAGCGGTTGGCCGCAGCGTCATAGCGGAACTCTTCGCTTCCCACCAACGAGCCGGTATCACGGCTGTGCAACTGGCCGTTGGCTTCGTATTCGTACTTGATCTCCCCGCGTAGCTTGTCCAGCGTACGCACCAACTCTCCGGCCGGGTCGTACTGGTAACGGCGGTGAATCGGGTTGTAGGCATGCTCCACCAGCAACGACGTATTGATGCCCGGGTTGTGCACTTGCGACAGCTTTTCTGCCGGCAGCGTTGACGCAAACTGCCACGCCTTGCGCCCCATGGCGTCATAACCAAAGCAACTGGTCAGCTTGCCCTGGGTACGGAACACCTCGCGGTGCAGGTCATCGCGTTCCATGTCGCTGATGACCTGGCCGTCCAGGTTCAGCTGGTGCAGGTGGCCGCTGCCGTAGTACAGGTGGTTGACCTGGCGGCCATCCGGCAGGGTCAGTGTGGTCAGGTTGCTGAGCGGGTCGTACTCATAGTCCAGCGCACCGCTCGGGGTCAGCTCCTGCGTCAGGCGTCCCAGCAGGTCGTAGTGGTAACTCAGCTTTTCATCCGTGATGCCCAGCTGTTTACCCAGACTGCTCGGCGTGCGCTGAATACTCAGCAGACGGTCGGCCTCGTCGTACTCGAAATCCTGGCGGGCATCACGGTTGACCTTGGCCAGCAAGCGGCCAATCGCGTCACGCTCGAACAGCGTATTGCGCTCCGGGCGCTCGCCGTTTTCGCCATAGCCGATTTCATCCAGGCGCACCAGATTGCCGCCAGCGTCATAGCTGAAGCGCCGGGTCAGGTTATCCACCCGCACTTCTTCACTCAGGCGGTCCGAGGCGTCATAGGCAAAGCGGTACGCCGCGCTGTTTTCGTTGACCAACGCAGTCAGGCGAATCGCTTTGTCGTATTCGTAACGAATCCACTGCCCTTTGGCATCCTGGCGGCTGCTGGGCAAGCCACGCGAGGTGCGCTGCAGACGCGTTGTCTGGCCTTTGCCGTCGGTGTGGGTCAGTACTTGGCCAAGGGCGTTGTAGGTAAAGGATTCTGCCGTGCCATCCGGGTGGTGGATACGCAGCACTTCGCCGTCGGGTTTGCGCTCCAGCGTGGTGGTCTGGTTCAGCGCGTCGGTGACGGCGATCAGGTGCTGCCGCTCATCGTAGCGGTAGTAGGTGCTTTTGCCCGAGCAGTCCTCGAAGCGATCGATCTGAGCGTAGGCGTTCCACCACAGGTACTTGGACTTGAAGTGGGCATCGATGATGGTATGCGGCAGGCCGTCTTCGCCGTTGAGGTACTCGGTCTTGTGGCCCAGGGGATCGATTTCGGCGATCAGGTTGCCCTTGCCGTCGTAGCGAGACTTCCAGACGCTGCCATCGGGGAACTGGGTTTCGGTTACCAGCGGGGTGGCGAGGTGGTGCTTGTAGCGGATCGTGCGGCCCAGGGGGTCGGTTTCTTCGACCAGGCGGCCAAAGTCGTCGTACTTGAGCGCCAGGCGATTACCGTCCGGCAAGGTGAAGCCAACGATATTGCCGAACGCATCGAAATCCATGCCGTAGCGCTCGCCGCCAAAGTCGCGACTGGCGACGACGCGGTGGTCTTCGTTGTAGTGGATCTCCAGCTCGCGGCCCAGTACATCGGTGGCCCAGCTGGTGCGCTGGGCGAAGTCGTAGCGGAAATGGTAATGCTCGCCGTCGCTGGTCCAGTGCTCCACCACCCGGGGCTTGGCGTGCTGGGTTTGCCAGCGGTACTCGCAGATCAGACCAAGGGCGTTGCTGTGGCGGACCATCAGGCCTTCGCCGTAGTCGAAGCGCCGCGCAGAATCGCCGTTGCGGTTGATGACTTCGTTCAGCTGGCCGTTGTCGTCGTAACGGTAGCGCACCAGGGTTTCCACGGCTTGCTGGTCGACGATGCGTTTGACTTCGGTCAAGCGACCGAGCGGGTGCTCGTAATGCAGGTGCACCCGCACACCGCCGGGGGCGCTGATGTCGGTCAGGCGCTGATCGGCATCGCGGATGAACTGCAGGTAGTGACCCAATGCGTTTTCCAGGCGGTACAGCGGTACGGCGCTGTTGTCGTCCGGTACTTCACCGAAGTAGAAGAACACATTGTCCAGAGTCTGCAGCAGGTAGTGGCCACCTACCGTGCGGACCAGATGGATTTTCTCGTTCGGGTTGTAGATGCTTTCGCCCGGCTCAAGGTCAATGAACGGAACGCAGCGCCCCTGGTTGTCGGTGTGGTACACGAAGCCGCCGCTGCGGCGCAGGCTTTGCTCCCAAGGCAGCACCCAGCCTTGGCCCAGCACGCTGTCGATAGCCAGGTCGCTGGCGTAGAAGCGTGACCACTCGATTGGCATCATCCCTGGCAGGACGAAATCCGTTTCGTTGGCCAGCAATTTGCGGCCAGTTGTCATATCTACAGGGTTACCGGTGAAACCGCCGATCGCACGTTCTATGGCCGGGCCAACGATGAAGCGGCCGGCAAGGTAGCTGCCCGCGATCGTCGCGCCCGTCTGCAAGGCACAGGGGCCGGCAGCCTTGAGGCCTGTCTGTAAGCCCAAACGGCCAACCGCAAGTATCGACCGGCCCATTGAAGCCGCGATCATCAGCACGTCGACGGTGACACGCAGCCATTCCGGGACTTCTTCGTCCACCGGCAGATAGCGCTGGGTACCGCCGCCGATGAAGACGTTGTTCGAGCCGCCGGAGATCTTCGCACCGCAGGTGAGCTTGTCGCCTTTGCGCGACGCCGCTACGCCGTTGATGAATACATTCGAAGACCCTTCGGCCACCAGCACCGGTGGTGGATGCTTGTCGCATTTAGCGGTGCTCAGTTCAGCATGAGCAGCATTGCGATTGTTGATGAAAACATTGGTCGAACAGCCGGCTAACTCGATCTGCCCAGCCGGTGAGCTGAACATTGAACCGAATTTCTCCCCCATCATTGGCAGCAGGCCTGCGCCCAGGCCAATGGCCGCGCCCAGCAAAAAACCGCCAAGGCCAGCCGTGCAAATCGTGAAGGCTGCGGCCGTCGCGATCGCCAGCCCAATTACCGCACCGGCAAGGAACCCAGCCAGGGCGCCAGTGTGTTCGATCTCATCACCCAATCGCGCTGCTTCAAACATGAGCTCAGTCCTGAGTAGCGTTTTCGGACGATGCCGTTGCATCCTGGCGCGGCTGGAAGCTGCTCAGAAGCTCAAGCCAGCGTTCATTCTGCTTGCCGCTGAAATCTTTCTGGCTGGTGGTAGAGAACACCAGGATTCGGCCTGGAGCCACTTCAAAAGCGGCCTGGCGCTGATACACAGGGCGGCCTTCGTTCATGTAGTAGGCTTCGATCTGCAGCCCTGCCAGGGGTTGGCTGGAGGACAACTGCGCAGGCTTTTTGCTGAGCACGGTGTACCCGCGCAGCTTGGTGGCGATCAGTTTCACCTGGCGATCGATATACGCGGTGAGGTCTTCTGCGGGTAACAAGTTGTCACGCGAAAGGGTGATGTTGAGTGGTGCAGGGACATTGTTGCCCAGGATGAACATATTCACCGTTCGGTCCTGAAAGCCTTCCGGCAACGAGATAGATCCTTCCTGAAGCTGATAGTCCATTGGTTTCAAATTCCATTAAGCGAAAAAATTGGTCGGCTTACTGTGCCGTTATGTCGGCGAGCATGGCATCGAACGCGACCAACCAGTCGGCCAGCCGCTCCTTGTCGGGGTCTATGAGCGTGGACACCTCAAACCATTGGCGAGACAGTTCGTCGCCGCTGCTGATGATCGCGCACACGGTGCGCCCATGGCGGCGCTCCTGCCCAACCGTGAACAGGTAATCAAGAGCAATCGCCTCGTGCCCCGCCAACAAGCCTTCAGCCTCGCGCACCAGGGTCATCCCGACATGAAGATCACGCAGATTCTTCACATAGCCCTCAACCGCTCTTGCCAGGGGCAGGCCCTGAGGGGCGATTCTCCGGCGCGCGCTGAAGGTTACTTCGCAGCCGGCGAACTCCAGGGTGGTGTCAATTTCGCGAAATCCAAAACCCTTTGGCACGCGCATATTGAGCCCTGCGATCTGGAACGCGTTCTGACCGACGTCCAGAGGTAATACAGGAACCGGAACAGGCATCTTGCTCATGGCTTCAGCAGCCACTCGCTCCTCCTCGGCCTGCTGCCGAGCGAGTGCCTCGGCAGCTTCGCGCTTTTGAGAGAGTCTGTCGTAGATGCTGGTGGTGGCCATTGGCTGCGCCTTATTCGTTGATGTCGACGCGATCACCTTTGACGAAGGTGTTCTTACCGAGAATGTCGATCTTGTCAGCTTCGATGGTGATGCCTTGTGGGGTCATTTTGATCTTGCTACTCCCCACCTGGAGCAGGATGCTCTCGTTGGCACTCACCTGGATGAACTTGTTGTCCACCTGCAGGGTGTAGCTGCCCTCCTGGACATTCACCACGGTGTCTTTCTTGACGATCTCCGTGTGCGCCCCACCCACCGTAATCGTCCGATTGTTCCCCACATCGTGCTTCTCATCCAGCTCGATCTCGGTATCCATGTTGCGCTCGGCGTGCATGATGATCTGCTCGGCGCCGGCCTTGTCCTCGAAGCGGAAGAAGTTCGCGGTACCGCCGTCGCCTTTCATCGAACGGGTGAGGAAACCACTCTGGGTCTTGTTCGCTGGCAACGACCATGGCGGGGTGTTGCTGCTGTTGTACAGGCTGCCCATGATCAGCGGGCGGTCAGGGTTGCCGTCGAGGAACACCACCACCACTTCGTCGCCGACGCGGGGTATCAGGATACTGCCGAAGCCGCCGCTGGCGCCGGATTGGGCGACGCGGACCCAGCAGGAGCTCTGGTCGTTGAACTCGCCGTTACGGTCCCAGTGGAACTGCAGCTTCACACGCCCCAACTCGTCTGTGTAGATCTCTTCACCCGGGGGGCCGACGACAATGGCCGTCTGCGGGCCGTGAATCCCACCACGCGGTGTCCTCAACTCTGGGCGGAAGGGTATTTTCCGGCGGATGCAGGTAAAGCCATTGCGGTAGCCTGCCTCGCCATCATTGGCGTAATTGTTCTGCCCCCAATGATTGACTGAGAGGATGAGAAACTGACGATCATCCTGCACACCATTGTCGTGATCGTAGTGCTGGCTGAGCTCAAAGTAGTGACCCGGCTCCATCGCCCGACAGTTGCTTTGGCCACCGAAGACTTTGCCATTGAGTTCCATGGCCTCCAGGCGATGGCGTGCCTTACGCATGCCTTCATCAGCATCGGCATAGCCATACAGCCCCTCGTACTCGAACACCTCGAGCTGCCCGACTTCCCCTTGCTGGTTGACAGAGTTGAGCTGCACCAGATGAGGGTTGCCCGGTTGCTTGTAGTCGAAAGACTTGAGGGTCAGGCGCGTCGGCTGGAAGCGACGCGTGGATGACCACGCGGTGATCGAATCCTCGCTCTCGGTGACCGATGCACGGTGATAGCGAATCACCGGCTGCCCCGCCAGTTGTGGCAACAGGCTGCTGTCATCGCTGATGATCATGCGATGGCCTTCCTTGCTGTGCTGGAAGGTGAAAAACAGGCCTTCCTGCTCCAACAGACGCAGCACGAAATTCAGATCGGTTTCTTGGTACTGGGTGCAATAACTGATGGGTTTGAGCGGGGTGCTCAGGCGGAACTCATGGTCGGCCAGCGACAGGTAGTAATCGAAGACTTCCTTGACGATCTGCTCGGTCGTCTTGTCCTGGAAAATTCGCGAATCCCGCCTGCGGCTGAGGATCCAGAGCCACGGAACCAGCTCTGCGCTGTAATTGGCAATACCGCCGTCAGCACCGGAGTGGACGAAATCGGAAACGTGGGCGCTGATGTATTTGGTGCTGCCGTCGGCGAGCGCGATGCCGAGGGTAACCTTTTTGCCGATGAGCTTCTTGAGCTCGATGCGCGCATCCTGGGAGACCAGCTCTGCCTGGAAGCTGAACAGTTCCGACATCGCTTCGCGGCCACTGAAGCTCAGCAGTTGCAGCTCTTGTTCCGGAGGGAGTGGAGAATCGAAGGTGAACAGACGTTGATGCTGCGTGAGCATCGAATCGAGGGCATCCGTAATCATATCAATGCATCCTGCACCAAGCTGGAAATCTCACAATGAAAACGTGAATGGCTGAAGGCTGTCAAATGATGTCATTAAGCCACCTAGCATTCACATCGTGCCTGAGCCACCACGATACTGGCACATTGGAAGCAATGATTATCAGCAGGTAATTGTGAGCATTAATCTCATCTGAATATGTCCAGCCGTTTGATCTAGCTAACCTCTGAAGTGTAGGCTTCCTGCCCTAGCCACGAGGCAGTAGACAGCGAATTTCAGGGAGAGACGCTATGAGCATGAGTCAAAGCCAACTCAGCCAACTGGATCGAGAGATGGATCAGAATCACCTTGAAATGGTGATGCTGCCCATAGAGCACTTCATGGTTCAGGCCCGGTCCACGCAAACACAGGTCAGCACACAGCCACCGCAGGTTTGTAGCCGCACGACGAGCGAGCTCTTAACCGGTATAGGGCAAGGCCTTAAGTCTACTTATAATGGCTTGCCTCACACGTTCGTCAACACGACATGGGGCGTACCCGCAACCATGGCCGCGTGGGACTTACGCAACGCGGCTATTTTCGTCCGTGATATGGGTGGAGTCGGCACCAAGGTGCGCTTCACCGTGCACAAGGGTAAGCAATTCGTGATCATAACGGGTTACCCTGGATTGCGTCAGACGCTCAATGCACCCCGCTATGGCATTCAGAACGCGAAGCTGATCAGCATGGGTATCGGCAAATATGGCGTTCGCGGTTCGTCCATCAAAGGATTCAAGCTCTCATGCTGGGTTGCCGTAGGTATTGAAGTGGCGGAGTGGGTGTTTGGCGACGAGCATGTGATGACTGATTTGTTCGGTGGCGTTGGGGTCGAGTTGATCAAAGCAGGTATTGCCTCGGCCGTAGGCTATGCATTCGCGGTAGTGATTGGTTCGATGGCCACATTTGCCGTCGCACCCGTGATCGCAGGGGCGGCTATGGTATTCGCAGTGGGTTGGGGTCTCAACGTACTTGACACTCAATACGGTATAAAAAACTCTGTCAAAGCCGGACTGCGCTATGCAGTGGACAACCTTGAGAACCTGCATCAACAAGCCATTCGCATCCGCACTGAGGATATGAAAAGATACGCAGAGGAGAAAATCACTAACTTAGCGGGTGAAATCGCGGACAACCTCTATAACGAGGCCAAGCGCTGGGCGCTGCGAAAACTCCAACCGGGAGACCTCAATCTACCTGGTTGGCCGTCGATGCCTGAGCTACCCTCTATGCCTTCACTCCCGACTTTCAATCTGCCAAAGTTCTGATAATGACTACACATCAACCCTACGAGTTTCACGAACGCTCTCCCCATCTATTCCGTGTTGTGGCTTTTATCACCTGCCTGTTTACCATCACTATGGGCCTGTTGTCGGGGTACTGGCTGATTAACGATGTGCTGCCATTATTCGGTAAGTTATTAAGCAACGCGCCCATTGTGATTACGCCCTATCTGGGTTTTATGCTAATTGGCATGTGCACGGTTAGCCCCATACTGGTCATCACGACAGCCTATGCCTGTTGGCGCGCAAAGAAATTTGATCCACCCACCCATTCTCTCCTCTTCAAATTCCAATACTACTCGTACAAATTAACTCTGTGGTCAATGATCGGCATGGCGCCGGCAATTGCGATACTTGTGACACTTGGCTTATGGGGCAAGGGTTATACGCCCTGCCAAAAATTATTAATTTCGGGGTCGGCATGGAAAGTGTACTGGGTGAATGATGCACGGTATTGCTTCACACCTGATTCTTACACCAGCGACAACCAACCTTGCAAGCGTATAGGGGATAAGAATATTTGTCTACAGGCTGATGGGCAGCGATGATTACTCCGAATATGATAGGCACCATTTCCAACCAGGGCTGAACATGAACACTCAAACGCTAAAGCAGAAGTCACTGAAACTTCGGCTGATCATCGATAGCCTGAAAGCGCAAGATCCCGCTGCCCTGAAATTGAGCGTCGAACTTGAGCCGTTGATGACCGCGGCAGATCAGGAGTTGATTCGTACACCGATGGAGTGGCGCGATATCCCGGGTCGCTACCTGTTTACCGAGAGAAGGGCTGCAGAGATATGGAGAATTGGAACACGCTTTTGCGGAGTTTCGTATCGAATTGACGGGCGGCGAGTCACCTACCCTGCGACGCCTCAAGGCGAGCATGGGCGAGAAACCTGACCGGGGGTGAGTACTGCACGCTGGATGGCACGGGCTTCGCCCGTGTTCGCGGGGCGAGCCCGCTCCCACACGGACTGCGTAAGCAGTGAGAACGCTCCAATGATCGTTAGCCCTCTAGGTATTGCCTCCTGAAATTCAGACTACTCGCCACGCTGACGCTTCTGATCTGCTCTGCCGTGGGCATATTTTCGGCCTATTGGCTAATTGCACACGTGCTGCCAATCTACGGACAGATCTGGCGCCAAGCCTCTGCCATTGAAGTGCCCTATATGGCTTTTGGTTTGCTCATGGCGCCGCCGGTCATGCTTGCGTGCGTTGTAGCGAGCGCATTCGCAATCTGCACTGGCAAAAAATTTGCACCGCCGGCCAAGTCGGGGCTTGCAAAGTTCGAGACTGGAATGATGAAAACTTCGGTTTACGCTTTAGTTCTAATTGCACCGCTCGCGGCTATTGCTACCACGCTGACACTCAACGCCCTGGACTATACAACCTGCCCACAATTGAGAAAATCTGGCTCGGCCTGGCAGACCTACTGGGTAAGCCACCCAGGTTTCTGTTTTGTGCCTGACAGCTACACGGAAAACAAATGGCCCTGCAAAAAAGTAGAGGGTAAAAAATTATGCCTTAATATGGATGAATAATACTGACTATTGCTTCATACCTTAGTTCTCGCCTTGGCGGTACCAGCGCACCAGAGCGTCGGCAAAGGTAGCGTAATCGAACCTGCCCTTGGCTGCGTAGGTATCCGCCAGGCATAGCGCCATGCTGGTATCGTCGGTCTATTCTCCCGGCGCCAGGCGCAACGGCCCACCGCCCATCATGTCGAGGACGTCACCCTGATCGCGACGTTGAAATTCCAATGTCGTACCCACCGCATCTCCAATTGCCAGGCCGAGCAGTGCGCAGCTCCATACAGCTCTGGCAAAATCAACGATCAAGCCCAGCAAGGAACGCTGCCGTCATCATGAAATCCCATCCCGAACTCCATGTCAGATCCCCGCTGCTTTTTCGCTGCGTGGCCATCGGCTTTGCGCTGTGCATGCTGATGGCGTGCGCACTTGCATTTTACGTACTGTGGGCCGAACTGCTGCCGCTGTATGGCCGCATCTACAGAAACGCGCCGGTCGTGGAGACTCCGCTCAAAAGCTTCTTCGTACTCGCGGCCATTCCGGGAACGCCCTACTGTCTCGTTGCCTGCGCCTTCGCGGCATGGACCGGTCAGAAATTCGACCCGCCCAGGAAATCGAGGCTTCACACCTTCGAAATCCGGTCGTTGCAGTTGATGGTCGCGATGATGTGCTTCGCTGCCCCGGCCATGATCATCGCGACCACAGCCACACTTTCTGCTAAGGGCTACTGGTCTTGCCCAAAGCTCCGAATTTCTGGCTCCGGATGGCAGATGTTCTGGGTGAACGATGAGCGCGTGTGCTTTACACCCGATTCCTACATCAACGACCACTGGCCGTGCAAAGTTGTCGGGGACAAGAATATTTGCATCCAGGTGGATGGCAGGTAGCCACCTGCTCCTTCCAAACGAGCGACATGGCGCGCACTGCCTGGTTTTTGCGCGATGAGGAATACCCCGGGTGGGCCCGGGGTACTTTCAAGTTTTGGGCCAGGTGGTTGCTTGAAGATCGACGGCCCGTGCGCCGTATTTCGTCGCATTGCCATCATTGGATGGCCCGGAATAAAGCGCCGCGAGTGGGATTTCACACCGCCAGAAATGAGACCTGCTTCACCTTTTGATAAACATTTTTTGATCTTTTTTCCAGACCATTTGTGTCGCCTGAAACCCCTTACCTGTGGGGCCAAGCCCCTATTTTACGTGCCCAAAACGCTCAAGCAATATCATTGAGACATCATTGCACTGCATCACAAACCGGGAAAAAATCGCGCCCCTCGCAGGAACTTCTTCCCTAGCGAGGTGCCCTACACGGCATTGCTGGCAACACGATATTCATGTGCCAGTACCGAGTTTCAAGTCCACGCCACCGGCGTATCAGGACGATTCAAAAAGGCTCATGGACGATGTACCGATGACACAGACGTTCGATGTCGAAGCACTGATCCGGCTGCGCAGCCAGACGCGGGCAATTGCCGACGCGCTCAAGGCGCAGGCGTCGGATTACCTCGCTACCATGGCGCCGCTGATTCGTCCGCAGACGCTGTTTGGCGAATACCTGCAGGGCGCGCAGCGCAGCAGCGGGCGCGAAACCCAGGGCCACTTCCAGTCGCTTATCGAACTGTACGAGCGCATCGGCTCGGCCGCGCCGTTCCAGCTGGTCAGCGAGCTGGAAGTGCCGCTCAACCTCATCAGCACCACCCCCGAACTGTTCCCCCTGGAATACGACAAGGCCCTCGCCCCGAGCGGCCAGGTCATCCGCATCACCAGCCCGGTGCGCTGGGTGGTGGGTTTCCAGGGCTTCGAGCTGGCGCGCTTTCGCACGGTCATCAACGACCCCAACCGCAGCAGCGCCGAGCTGTACCGCTTCGTGGTGCACTACCTGGTGCTGTTCTATTGCCTGAGCAAGTCGCCAGGCCTTGGCCGGCTGTTCGAAGGCCTGCGCTTCGGCTTGAGCTTCGAGCGCCTCAAGGGCCTGGGCGACCTGCCCTTCTGCGTCATCAGCTCGCCGGTGCGTTCGGAACTTCCGGACGATTCGGTCATCCGTAGCAGCACGCAAATTGCCGGTAACACCAGCTTCGAAGAGCTGGTGGGCCGCGACAACATTCTGGAAATGAACGACGAAATCCGTCAGCGCCTGCTGGCGACGATCGAAGGTCTGTAACGCGCAGGGCCGGGCAACCGGCCGCGCAATGATTCGCAGCGAACTGCTCGCACTGGAGAACACGATGGCGAAGAAGGAAAGTACCCAGCACAAACTCGACCGCGTTCGCGCGCCCCGGGTCCATATCACCTACGACGTGGACATCGGCGATGCGCTCGAGAAAAAAGAGCTGCCCTTTGTCGTCGGCGTGCTGGGCGACTTCTCCGGCAACCCGCTGGAGCCTTTGCCCAAGCTCAAGGACCGCAAGTTCGTCTTCATCGACCGCGACAACTTCAACGGCGTACTCAAGGGCATCAAGCCGCGCCTGACCTACCGCGTCGACAACACCCTGGCCAAAAACGGCACTCAGCTGGGCGTGGAACTCAACTTCAACGCCCTGGAAGACTTCGAGCCGCAAAACGTGGTCAAGCAGGTCGAGCCGCTGCGCAAGCTGCTGGAAGTGCGTAACAAGCTGGCCGACCTGCGCAACAAGATGGGCGGCAACGACAAGCTCGAAGAGCTGCTGATGGACGTGCTGCAGAACACCGAAAAACTGAAAACCCTGGGCAAGGAATTCGGTCGCGAAGCCGCCGTCCCCGCCAACGACGGCAAAGAGTAAGCAGGAGCCAGACGATGACCGACAAGCAAACACTGCCACAACAGGACGCCGACCTGGTCGAAGTGGAAAGCTTCGCGCCGCAGGCCTCGCTGCTCGACAGCATCATTTCGCAAAGCCGTGTGGCCCGCTCCGACACCGAGCGCAACCGCACCCGCGACCTGATCGGCGAGCTGGTCAACCAGGTGCTCGAAGGCGAAATGACCCCGAGCAAAGACCTGATCGCCGTACTTGACGCGCGCATCGCCGAGATCGACTCGATGCTTTCCGAGCAGATGAACGAAATCATGCACGCCCGTGAGTTCCAGCAGCTGGAAGCCTCCTGGCGCGGCCTGAAGTACCAGGTCGACCAGACCGAGACCAGCACCACGCTGAAAATCCACCTGCTCAACGCCTCGAAGAAAGACCTGGTACGCGACCTCAAGGCCGCCAGCGAATTCGACCAGAGCGCGCTGTTCAAGAAAGTCTACGAAGAAGAGTACGGCACCTTCGGTGGCGCGCCGTTCGGCATGCTGATCGGTGACTACGAGTTCAACCGCAACCCCGAAGACATGTACCTGCTCGAAGAGATCTCGCACGTGGCTGCCGCGGCCCACGCGCCGTTCATTTCGGCCGCCTCGCCCGAGCTGTTCGGTTGGGACTCGTTCACCGACATGTCCGGCCCGCGCGACCTGGCGAAAATCTTCGACACCGTCGAATACGCCAAGTGGAAGTCGTTCCGCGCCTCGGAGGACTCGCGCTATGTCGGCCTCACCCTGCCGCACGTGCTCGGCCGCCTGCCGTATGGCCCCGATACCACCCCGGTGGAAGAATTCAACTTCGTCGAGAGCGTCGACGGCCGCGACCACAACAAGTACCTGTGGATGAACGCCGCCTACGCCCTGGGCACCCGCGTCACCGACGCCTTCGCCCGCTACGGCTGGTGCGTGGCGATCCGCGGCGTGGAAGGTGGCGGCCTGGTCGAAGGCCTGCCGACCCACACCTTCAAGACCGACGATGGCGAAATCGCCCTCAAGTGCCCGACCGAAATCGCCATCACCGACCGCCGCGAAAAAGAGCTATCGGACCTTGGCTTCATTCCGCTGGTGCATTGCAAGGGCACCGACTACGCCGCGTTCTTCGGCACCCAGTCGGCGCAGAAGCAGAAGCAGTACAACACCGACATCGCCAATGCCAACGCACGCCTGTCGGCGCAGCTGCAATACATCTTCGCCACTTCGCGCATCGCCCATTACATGAAGGCGATCATGCGCGACAAGATCGGCAGCTTCGCCTCGCGCATGGATGTCGAGCGCTTCCTCAACCAGTGGCTGGCCAGCTACGTGCTGCTCGACGACACCGCCAGCCAGGAAGCCAAGGCCAAGTTCCCGCTGCGCGAAGCGCGCGCCGAGGTGTTCGAGGTGCCGGGCAAGCCTGGCGTGTACAAGGCCGTGACCTACCTGCGCCCGCACTACCAGCTGGACGAACTGACCGCCTCGCTGCGCCTGGTAGCCGAACTGCCACAAGGCGCGCGCGGCTGAACCGGCCTACGTGTTCAAGGATGACACATGAGTAATCAGGCCCGCTTGCTGCCCTCGCTGCTCGACCGACTGCTGGACGACCGTCCATACCAGTCGGCCGAGCCCGCTTTGCAGCGCACCTGTTCGCTGGCCGAGTACAAGGCGAGCATCGTCCGCGACCTGGAGGTGCTGGTGAACACTCGCCAGTCCCTGGTCGCCGAAGAGCTCGACGGCTTC
This sequence comes from Pseudomonas sp. P39-UII1, assembly GCF_039672635.1. NCBI lineage: Bacteria > Pseudomonadati > Pseudomonadota > Gammaproteobacteria > Pseudomonadales > Pseudomonadaceae > Pseudomonas > Pseudomonas sp. P39-UII1. The sequence continues at coordinate 50,429 of NZ_JBDFPP010000022.1, read as the reverse complement.
AGCCAGCTGGGTGGGTCCATCCTTGAATACGGCATGCCCGACTTCATCAGCCGCAGCGTGCTCGACCCGCATGACCGGCGCCTGATCCAGCAACAGCTGGAGCGGGCGATCAGCACGGGCGACCGGCGTTTCCGCCGGGTGCGCGTGCAGCTGTTGGCCCAGCAGAACGGCCATCGCATGTTGACCTTCCGCGTGGACGCCGTATTGCGTCTGCAGGACATCAGCCGCCAGGTGTCGTTCGACGCCGTGCTGCAGGTCAACACCCAGGAATACAAAGTGCAGAACCTCAACTGATGCTCGACGAACTGCTGCCCTACTACGAAAAGGAACTGTCGCACCTGCGCTTCCTCGGCCAGGAGTTTGCTGCGCAGTACCCGAAAATCGCCTCGCGGCTGCTGATCGAGGGCGACAACTGCGAAGACCCGCACACCGAGCGGCTGATCGAGGCGTTCTCGTTCCTGTCGGCGCGCGTGCATAAAAAGCTCGATGACGAGTTCCCCGAAATCGTCGAGTCGTTCCTTGAGGTGCTGTACCCGCACTACCTGCGCCCTACGCCGTCGATGTCTATCGCCGAGCTGAGCCTGGGCAAGCACGAAAAAGTCACCGAAGCCTACCGCGTGGCCCGGCATACCGAGATGCACGCCAATGCCGTCGAAGGCGTAGTGTGCAAGTTCCGCACCTGCTACCCGGTGGAGTTATGGCCGATTGCCGTGCAACAGGCATCGTTCGCCGAGATGGAACGTTCGGCGTTCAACGGCCACAGCGCCGACCTGGTGGCGCGCCTGCGCATCCGCCTGCAAGCCACCGGTGATGCGCTGTTCGGCCAGTTGGAAGTTGATCGTTTGCGCTTCTTCCTCGATGGCGAAGCAACGCTGATGCACCAGCTGTACGAGCTGCTGTTCAACAACCTGGCCAAAGCCACGCTCAGCTTCCAGGATGAAGGCCGCAACCGCGAAGTGGCGCTGCCGGCCGATGCCTTGAAAGCCGTGGGCTATGCCCGCGACGAGGGCCTGGTGGACTATTCCGAGCGCTCGTTCCTGGGCTACCGCCTGCTGCACGAGTACTTCACGTTCCCCGACAAATTCATGTTCTTCGACCTTTGCGGGTTTGCCCGCATCCTGCAGGGCAAGGCCATCGAGCAAGTCGAGCTCAACTTCTATTTCAACGACTACGACCTTAGTGACCGCCTGTCACGGTTGACCCAGAACATCGGCCGCAACAACTTCAAGCTCAACTGCACGCCGATCATCAACCTGTTCCGCCAACAGGCCGAGCCGATCAAGCTCACCCATACCCAGCACGAGTACCCGGTGACCCCGGACATTCGCCTGCACAACGCCGCCGAGGTGGTGTCGATCGACCGCGTGCGCCGCGTGCGCAAACTGGGCGGTATCGACCACGTTGGCACCTGCCAGCCGTTTTTCGAACCGCGTGGCGAGCAAGACCCGCACAACAGCTACTGGATCGCCCGCCGGCGCAACCAGGGCGATGCCACCGCCATGAGCATCCGCGTGGTCGACCGCGACCTGGAGCTGATCGACGGCAACAGTGACACCCTCAGCATCAGCCTCACCTGCAGCAACCGCGATGTACCGCTGATGCTGCCGTTCGGCGGCGAGCGTGGCGACTTCAACATCCCGGCCAACTCGGTGATCAAGGACATCCGCTGCCTGCGCAAACCCACCGCCACGGTGCGCGTCCCGTTGGGCAAGGGCCTGATCTGGCGGCTCATCGCGCACCTCTCGCTCAACCACCTGTCGCTGGTCAGCCAGGGCCGCGAAGTGCTGCTCGAACTGCTGTCGCTGTACAACTACCGCAACGTGTCGGCCATCCGCAAACAGATCAACGGCATCAAGGCGATCAGCAGCGAGCCGGTGGTGGCACGCATCGGCCACCCGCGGCCGAACTTCGTACGCGGCGTGGGCATCACCCTGACCTTCGACGAAAGCCAGTTCACCGGCAGCGGCGTGTTCCTGTTCGGCATGGTGCTGGACCACTTCTTCGGGCAGTACTGCTCGATGAACAGCTTTACCCAATTGACCTTGCGCACCCAACAACGAGAAAAGAGAGTCGTCCAATGGCCAGCCCGTACTGGCGATCAGCCCCTGGTCTGATCGATCAAGCCAGAGCCGAGCCGCACCGATTCGAATTCTTTCAATTGGTGCGCTTGCTCCGCCTGCATTACAGCCGCACCGGCCGCATGGACCTGGCAACCCGGCCGCACGAAGACCCGCTGCGTTTTCGCAGCCAGTTGTCGTTGGCGTTCCCGGCCAGTGAAGTCAGCGAGCTGCACTTCGAACGTGAAGGCAAGGTGTCGACGGCCGGCCTGCCGCTGTCGGAAGTGCAGGTGACGTTCATGGGCCTGGTCGGGCCGTCGGGCGTGCTGCCGCGGCCATACACCGAGCTGCTGCTGGAGCGCCACGTGCAGTACCGCGACGATGCCGCCCATGCGTTTCTGGACATCTTCTCGCACCGCATGACCACGCTGTTCTACGAAGCCTGGCAGAAGTACAAATTCCATATCGAGCACGAGCGCAACGGCACCTCGGGCTTCGATGGCTACCTGCTCAACCTGGTCGGCCTCGGCCCGCGTGCGCAGCACTTGAAGTTCGAGCAGCCGCAACCGGTGCTGCGCCGCGAACTGTTCAGCTACTTTGCCGGGCTGCTCAGCCAGAAGCCGCGCAACGCGCTCAACCTGGAGCGCATGCTGGGCTTCTATTTCGGCCTGCCGATCCAGGTCAAGCAGTTCGCCGGTCGCTGGCTCAACCTGCAGCCCGAGCAGTGCACCCAGCTGGGCCGCAAAAACGCCCAGCTTGGCCATAGCGCCGTTGCCGGCAACCGCGTGTGGGATTACCAGTCGTGCATCCGCATCGAACTGGGCCCCTTGGCCCTGGCCGATTACCAGCGGTTTCAGCCGGGTACCGAGTGCTACAAAAAGCTGGTCGAGCTGGTGCGCTTCTATATAGGTGCCGAGCTGGACTTCGAAATTGCCCCTCGCCTCAAGCGCGAGGCCGTGCCGCGCGCCCAACTGGGCCGCAGCGGCAATGTCGCGCTGGGCTGGCTGGGCTGGCTCAAACGCCCTGGCCGTGACGCGGAGCCATCGCGTTGCGCCGTCTTCCACATTCCTTACGATGGGGTCGCCTTGTGAACCTGAAGTCTCTGTTCGCCAAGCTCAACGAAACCAGCCGCACGGCCACTGAAAGCGCGGCGGCCCTGTGCCTGTCGGAGCACCACTATGACGTCGAGGTGGAGCACCTCTTGCTGCAACTGCTCGACAACAGCGACAGCGACCTGCCGGTGATCCTGCGCCATTACGACGTGGTCGCCGAGCGCCTGCAGGCGCAACTGGTCACCGCCCTGGGCACCTTCAAAAAGGGCAACACCCGCACGCCAGCCCTGTCCCCGCACATTACCCGCATGATCGAACAGGCCTGGGTGCTGGCCTCGATCGAGTACGGCGTCGGCCAGGTGCGCAGCGCCCACCTGCTGCAAGCGTTGCTCGACGACGCCGAGCTGCGCCGGGTGGTAATCGCCTCTGCACCGGAGCTTGAGAAAGTGAACGCCGACGACCTGCGCCTGAACCTGGCGGCACTGGTCGAAGGCAGCGCCGAATCGAAGCTGGCGAGCCCGTTGGCCAGCCCAGCTGCGCCGGTGACCGGCGCTGGCAAGGTGGGTGGCAAGACCCCTGCCCTGGACCAGTACACCGTCAACCTCACGCAAAGCGCCCGCGACGGCCGTATCGACCCGGTGCTCGGCCGCGAGTTCGAAGTGCGGCAGATGGTCGACATCCTCACCCGCCGCCGCCAGAACAACCCGATCCTTACCGGTGAGGCCGGGGTCGGCAAAACCGCTGTGGTCGAAGGCCTGGCCCTGCGCATCGCCCAGGGCGATGTGCCGGCGGTGCTCAAGGACGTGGCCCTGCACACCCTCGACCTGGGCCTGCTGCAAGCCGGTGCCGGGGTAAAAGGCGAGTTCGAAAACCGCCTGAAGGCGGTGATCGAAGAGGTCAAGCGCAGCCTGCACCCGATCATCCTGTTCATCGACGAAGCCCACACCCTGATCGGCTCTGGTGGCCAGGCCGGGCAGAACGACGCCGCCAACCTGCTCAAGCCAGCCTTGGCCCGTGGCGAGTTGCGCACCATCGCCGCCACCACCTGGGCCGAGTACAAGAAGTACTTCGAGAAAGACGCCGCCCTCGCCCGCCGCTTCCAGGTGGTCAAAGTCGAAGAGCCTGACGAAGACAAGGCCATCTATATGCTGCGCGGCTTGCTCGGCAAGATGCGCGAACACCACAAGGTGGCGGTGATGGACGAAGCGCTGGTGCAGGCTGTACGCCTGTCCAACCGCTACATCACGGGCCGTCAGCTGCCAGACAAGGCAGTCAGCGTGCTCGACACCGCCTGCGCGCGCATCGCCCTGGCGCAATCGTCGCAGCCAGGTGCCCTGGAAGACACCCGCCGCCACATCGACAACCTGCAAGCCGAAATCGCCGTGCTCGACCACGAGGCCGGCAAAGGCCACGACCATGCTCGCCGCCTGGCCGAGCTGCAAGCCGCCCTGCAGGCCGAGCAGGTCCAGGAACAGCGCCTGGCCGCCCAATGGCAGCAAGAGCTTGAGCTGGTCGAGCAGCTCAAGGCCCTGGACAGCGCCAAGCAGGCCGATGCAGAGCAACTCAATGCCCTGCGTGCCGAGCTCAGCAATGTGCAAGGCGACCAGCCACTGGTCCACGCCCTGGTCGACGCCGGCGCCATCGCCCAGGTGATCAGCGGCTGGACTGGCATCCCCCTGGGCAAGATGCTGCGTGACGAGATCGACACCGTACAGCGCCTGCCAGCCCTGCTCGGCGAGCGCGTGCTGGGCCAGGACCACGCCCTGCACGAGATCGGCAAGCGCATCAAGATTTCCCGCGCGCGCATGGAAGACCCGAACAAGCCGATCGGCGTGTTCCTGCTGCTCGGCCCCAGCGGCGTCGGCAAGACCGAAACCGCGCTGGCCCTGGCCGACACCCTGTACGGCGGCGAGCGCAACTTGATCACCATCAACATGTCCGAGTACCAGGAAGCCCATACCGTGTCGAGCCTCAAAGGCTCGCCGCCCGGCTACGTCGGTTACGGCGAAGGCGGCGTGCTGACCGAAGCCGTGCGCCGCAAGCCGTACAGCGTGGTGTTGCTGGACGAGGTGGAAAAGGCCCACCCCGACGTGCTGGAACTGTTCTTCCAGGTGTTCGACAAGGGCGTGCTGGACGACGGCGAAGGCCGGGAGATCAACTTCCGCAACACGGTGATCATCCTCACCTCCAACACCGGCACCGAACGCATCATGCACACCTGCCTGAACGCCGAAACGCTGCCAACGCCGGAGGCTATCGTCGAAGGCCTGCGCGATGAGCTCAACCGGGTGTTCAAGCCGGCCTTCCTCGGCCGCCTGAGCATCGTGCCGTTCTACCCGGTACAGGACCAGATCCTCGAACGCATCGTCGCCCTCAAGCTCGACCGCATCGCCAAGCGTTTCGCCCGTAACCATCAGGCCGAACTCAGCTACGACGATGCACTGGTCAAGGCCATTGCGGCGCGTTGCACCGAGGTCGACAGCGGCGCGCGCAACATCGACAACATCCTGTCGCGCACCTTGATGCCCGAGCTGGCCCAGCACGTGCTCGAGCGCATGGCGCAGGACGCGCCGATCGAGCGCCTGACGATCGAGCTGGGCAGCGATGGCGATTTCGCCTATCGCCTGGCCTGAATCAGTACCTGGAGGTTTAGCCGTCATGCAACGCAGCCACACCACACTCAAGCGCCTGAGCGCTGTCGCCCTGCTGCTGGCACTCGCCGGTTGCGGGGTTACCGACCGCATCGGCAAGCGCATGGACGACAGCTGGGCAGCTGACATGCTGGCCGACAGCGAGAAGGTCATCCTGACCTCCGATGGTGGCAACCAGCTCAACCCCGATGCCGAGGGCAAACCGTTGTCGGTGGTGATGCGTGTGTACCAGCTGACCGACCTCGAACGTTTTGCTGCCACCGATGCCGACACCCTCTGGGAAGCCCCGGAAAAAGCCCTGGGCAACACCCTGGTGGAGGCCCGCGAGCTCACCCTGCTGCCAGGCATCGGCCAGATCGACCAGTGGCCGCTGGCCAAAAGCGCCCGGTACGTCGGTATGGCCGCGTTCTTCCGCGACGACCAGGATGCCCGCTGGAAGGTTGCCTTCGACGCCAACTCGCTGCGCAAGGACGGTATCTGGTTCTCCTCCGATGGCCTGCGCATTCTCGTTGACAAGACGGCGATCACCGCCGTGCGTGGCGTGGACGTGCTGAACAAGCCGCCCACCGCCGAGCAAGTGGCGGCCGCCCAGGCCAAGGACACCGCGCCGACCATCAGCGACAAAGTGCAAGACGCGGTGATCGACAAGGCCACGGACGCTGCCGGCCAGTCGGCACAAAACGCCATGGATTCAAAATTCAACTCTTTAGTGGATAGCGTCAAATGAGCAAGCAGAGCCGAGTGATGTGGTCGGAAGGCATGTTCCTGCTGCCCCAGCACTTCCAATACCAGGATGAGTTCCACCAGCACCAGCTGGCCGAGGCGACGCTGCGCGGCACCCCGTTCCATTGGGGCGTGCAGGCGTTGCAAGTGGACGAGGATGCCCTGGCCAACGGTTCGCTGCAGCTCAAGCGCCTGAAACTGGTGTTCCCCGACGGCAGCCTGTACGACGCGCCGCAGCACGACCCGCTGCCGGCCGCCCGCGACCTCAAGGACCTGCTCAAGGCCAATGACCTGAAGGTTTATGCCGCGCTCAAACTGCCCGAGCCCTTCGGCCTCAACTATGTCGAGGATGGCCAGGAGCACAAGGCTGCACGGCGCTTTCGCAAACAGTTCGATACCCTGCCCGACCTCAACGAAGGCGAGCTGGAAAACGAAATCACCAGCCTGCGGCTGAACGTGGTGCTGCTGGTGGACGGCGACAGCCTCGATGGCTACAGCCATTGCCCGTTGGCCAAGCTGACGCGCAACAGCATGGGCGGCTTCAACCTCGACCCGCATTTCGTTCACCCCACCCTGCACCTGGGCAGCCACGACACCCTGGCCGGTATCGGCAAGCGCCTGCTCGGTGCGCTGCAGGCCAAGAGCAAGGCGCTGTCGGGCCGGCGCCGAGAACGCGCTGACCAGATCGCCGAATTCGGCTCCAGTGACGTGACCCTGTTCTGGCTGTTGAACACCGTCAACCGCGCGCACCCGCAACTGGCCCACTTGCTGGCTCACCCGCGCCTGCACCCGGAGCGCCTGTACCTGTTCCTGGCAGACCTGGCCGGCGGCTTGCTGACCTTTACCCTGGACACCCAGCTGAGCGATGTGCCGGATTACGACCACCACGACCCGGCCGCGTCGCTGGTCAAGCTGGACGAGATGATCCGGGTGATGCTCGACAATGTCGTGCCCAACCAGTGCATCGTCATCAACCTCACCCAGACCAAACCGAGCTACTGGCAAGGGCAATTGCGCGACCCGCGCCTGGCCGAAGCCGACTTCTATATCTCGGTACACGCCGACATGCCCGGTGCCAGCCTGCTGGAACTGGTGCCGCGGGCGTTCAAGGTCGGCTCGCCGGAAGACATCGAGGTGGTGGTCAACAGCGCCATGCCGGGGGTCACCCTCAACCATGCCGCGCGGCTGCCCAACGCCATTCCGGTGCGCCTGGACAACCAATACTTCGCCATCGAGCCACACGGCAATGTCTACGAGCGAATGATGAACGCCCAGACCATCTGCTTCTACGCGCCCAGCGCCTTTACCAACCTCAAGCTTGAACTGATGGCGGTGCTCAAATGACCGAAGCCGTATTGCAGCAAGGCGCCGTTGCGGCCGCCGACGACAAACCGAAGCTCAAGGACCTGGTCCAGGACTTCATCAGCATGGCGCTGATCGTGCGCCGCGGCCGCCAGGTCACTTCGGTGCAGGCCTTCGAGGGCAGCGTCGAGCGCTTCTTCGCCAACCTGGAGCGCGATGCCCGCGCCGCCAACTACAGCGTCGAGCAGGTCAAGGACACCCAATACGCGCTGTGCGCATTCCTCGACGAAAGCGTGCTGCGCTCGGGCGATAGCGAGCTGCGCCGGCATTTCGAACTGCAGCCGCTGCAGTTCCGCTACTTCGGCGTGCACCTGGCCGGTGAAGGCTTCTTCGAGAAGGTCGACGCCCTGCGCGCCGACGTGAAACAGAACCTCGATGTGCTGGAGGTCTACCACCTGTGCCTGGCCCTGGGCTTCGAAGGCAAGTTCAGCCTCGGCCAGAAAGACCAGCTGCGCTACCTGGCCAATTCCCTGGGCCAGGACATCGCGCGCTACCGCAAGGCGCCGAAGGCCCTGTCGCCGGACTGGGCCCTGCCCGACCAGGTGTCGCAGATGCTGCGCCACGAGGTGCCGCTGTGGGTGTACCTGGTGTTGATTGCGCTGGTCTGCGTTGCGGTGTACCTGACGCTCGACTGGTTGCTCGACAAGGACGTCGCCGCCCTTTCCGAACAAATCCGCCAGCTGTTCAGTGCCTGAGCCCCTATCAGGTAGCCGAGTCAGGAAGACATGAAAACATTACTGCGTCTGTTGAAGAGTTTCTGGATCCTCCTGCCACTGCTGTGGCTGGTGAGCTTGTTGATCTGCTGGCTGGTGGCCCCACTGGTGCCTTGGCTGCGCCACCACGTGCCCGAAGCGTTGGCCATTATCAGTGCCTGCTTCTTGCTGGTGATCGTGCTGCGCCAGTACCAACGCATCCGCGCCGAACACAACCTGGAGAACCTGCTGCAGCTCGAGGTCGATCGCTCGTGGAACGCCACTGGCGAATTCCGCGACCAGCAAGTGCTGCGCGAGCGCCTCAAGCACGCCATCGCCATGCTGCGTACCGACCGCTCAGCCGGCGGTGGTGGCAAGGCGGCGCTGTCGGACCTGCCCTGGTACCTGGTGATCGGCATGTCGGCCGCCGGCAAGACCTCCCTGCTGACCCACTCGGGGCTGTCGGCGAGCATTGCGACGGCCAACGACAGCGAAAGCGGCACCCAGCACTGCGACTGGTACTTCAGCCCCGACGCGGTGATGATCGACACGGCGGGCCGCTACCTACGCGACGACCAGTCTGCCAGCGAGTTCTCGGCCTTCTTGCGCATGTTGCGCAAGCAGCGCGGCAAGGCGGCGATCAACGGCCTGGTACTGGTGGTCAGCCTGCCCGAGTTGTTGGCGGCCAACAGCGACGAGCGTAACGCCCTGGCGGCACAACTGGTGACGCGGGTCGAGGAATACGCCGAGTGCCTGGGCACCAACCCGCCGATCTACCTGATGCTGAGCAAGACCGACCAACTGCCAGGCTTCAACCAGGCATTCGAAGGCCTCGACCTGCACCAGCGCCAGCAGCCACTGGGCATGACCTTTGGCCTGTCGGAGATCCGCAACAATGGTTTGCACAGCGTCATCAATGCACGCCTGAAAAACCTGCAGAGCCACATCCGCCAGCATGTCGATGCGCAAATGGTCAGCCTGGGCGCCGATGCCGACAGCACCCTGGTCAACTTCCCGCAATATTTCGCTGCACTCAATGGCGTGCTCGAGCAGTTTCTCGAACACTTCACGCGCAGCCAGCACGGCAGCGCCCCACTGCTGCTGCGCGGCCTGTACTTCACCAGTGCACTGCAGACCGACCAGCAGTTGGGCCACGTCTACGAAGACGAGATCGCCGACAGCTTTGCCCTGCAAGCGGCCTATGATGATGGCGCGCAGGCCGATGGCAAGGCGCCGGGCAACCGCAGCTACTTCATCACCGATACCTTCCGCCAGGTGATTTTCCCCGACCGCGACCTGACCCTGTACCAGTCGCGCCTGGGCCGCCAGGCCGCGTTCAGCCCGCTGATGCTGGGCCTGGCCGCGGCTGCCGGGGTGGCGTTCATCGGCTGGCAGGCGCTGTCGTTCGCCAACAACCGCCAGTGGCTGGACAGCCTGCGTGGGCAGTTGGCCGAGATCGAGCAATCGGCTGACCGCGAACAACTGCTGGCAGCCGGCAAAGGCCTGGAAGTGCTGCGCGGGCAGATGGCCACGGTCGAGGCTCACCGGCTGCAGGGCGTGCCGCTGCAGCTGAGCGCCGGCCTGTACCACGGCGAAGCGATCCACCAGGTCGCTCGCACCGCTTACCTGGCGCAACTGCGCAGCCAGGCACTGGAGCCGATTGCCCGCAATCTGCAGGTACAGATGCGTGCCTTCAACACCTTTGCCAGCGGTATCAATCAGGAACTGGAATTCACCCCGGCACCGAAGAGCCGCAATGGCAAGCCACTGGCGCCACGCCTGGCGGCCAAGGCCCAGGCCGCGCTCAACAAGACCCGCGCCAGCGCCTACGCCGCGAAGGTCAACCTGGCGACCGCCAGCGATGCTGCCGAGCTGTCCGCAACCACCGGCGGCCTGTCGCTCTCCGAAGAGATGCTTGGGCGCCTGGATGAGCAACAGGTCGCGTCGATCATCGAGGCCTACAACACCCTCAAGCTGTACCTGCTGCTGACTGAGCCGCAGGCCCACCCGGACGCCGCCTTCGTTGCCGCCAGCCTGCCACAGGCCTGGGCCGCCGCAGCCTCCGAAGGTACACCGGCGGACGAAGGGGTTATCAGCGAGAACGCACCGCTGTACGTGCAATTGCTCGAACAGGGCCAGGCCCCTTCGCTGCCACGCAACGCACAACTGATTGACGAAACCCGGCAGAACCTCAAGTCGTTCATGATTTCCAGCTCGCTGGTCGACCGTGAATACCTGCGCCTGCAGCTGGAGTCGAGCCGCCAGTTCCCGGCCCTGAGCCTCAACGACCTGGTGCCGATGCCTGGCCGCACGCTGCTGTACAGCTCAGCGGGCGTGCCGGCGATCTACACCCGCCAGGGCTGGGACACCTTCGTCAAACCTGAACTGATCAAGCTGGTGTCGGGCAACCTGCGCAACGATACCGACTGGGTACTCGACGGCGAAGGCGGCGATGCCATCGTGCAGAAGGCCAACTTCGTGCGCGAGTTCATGACCCGCTACAAGCGCGACTACACCCAGGCTTGGTACAAGATGGTCAACAGCGTCGGCGTGCGCCACTTCGCCGACCTGGCGTCGGCCACCGAGCACCTGGGGCTGCTCAGCGACGTGCAGAACTCGCCAGTGAAAAACTTGCTGGCCGCGGTCAATGACAACACCCAGTGGGACCTGCCGGCGCAGCGGGAAGCAACGCCTACGGGCAATGCCCGCGTGGACGGTTTCTGGAGCAAGGTCAGCGGCCTGCTCGACGACGCCAAGGACAGCGTACCGGACGCCGTCGCGCCGAGCCTGCCAGCGGTCGACGACGGCAGCCTGGCCAAACGCTTCGAACCGGTGGCGCGTGTGTTTGCCGCCAACAACGCCGAAGGCGCCGACAGCACCATCATGGACCGCTACCTGGCCGCCCTGCGCAAGCTCAAGGTGCGCATGAACAACATCCAGCGCTCGCAGGACGTCGGCAAGGGCAGCAAGCTGCTGATCAGTGAAACCCTGGAAGGTCAGCCGAGCGAAGTGACCACCGTACGCAACTACGTGGAAACCAGCGTCGACACCAGCCAGGACGGCCTGTCGCGCTCGCTGCAGGGGCTGTTCAGCCTGCCTATCCAGTACGCCTGGGAAACCCTGCGCGACCCGGCCGGCCAGCAGATCGCCAAGGCTTGGGCACAGCAGATAGCCAAGCCCTGGGAACAGGTGATGGCGCACCGTTACCCGATCGCCACCGGCAGCCGCAACGAGGCGTCGGTCAAAGACCTGCAGCGCTTCGTCGACCCCGACAGCGGCCTGCTGCCGACCTTCAAGCGCAACGAGATCGGCAACCTGTCCGGCGGCGAAGGCCTGGGCCTGAGCAACGGCAAGGCGCCGGCCCTGGTCAACCCTGGCATGCTCAACAGCATCGACAAGGCCAGCTCTGTGGGCCAGGTGATCGCCAGCCTGTCGGACCGCGACAACGGCTTCGAGATCATGCTCGAACCGTCGGCCAACTTCACCGACATCGTGTTCACCCTTGACGGCCAGGAACAGCACTACCGCAACGGCCGCAGCAGCTGGAACCGCTTCGCCTGGCCTGGCACCAGCAATGCGCCGGGCGCACGTCTGGACGTGGTGACCCTGAGCGGCGCACGCCTGAACGTATTCGACTTCCCGGGCCGCTGGGGCCTGCTGCGCATGAACGAAAGCGCGCGGGTGGACGACCTCGACGGCATCCAGCAACGCTTTAGCTGGAACACGGCCAATGGCCGCGTCAGCCTGGTGGTGCGCAACTTCGGCGGCGTCAAGCTGACCGACCTGGGCGACGTCAAGGCCTTGAGCGCGCTGAACGGCGCTGGCAGGGGCGCACAATGATCGGTTGCTTCGGCAAGCTCCCGTCGAGCGCGGACTTCGTCAGCCTGCATGGCGCGGCGGAGGAAGTCTGCGAATTCGACGCCTGGCTGCAGGCCTCGCTGGCGGCGATGCGCCACCGCGAGGACTGGCAGGCGTTGTTCGACGCGCTGCCGATGTGTTTCTTCAGTTACCGCGCGCGCAATGGCAACCGGTTGCTGGGCGGCCTGCTCAGCTCCCGCGATGCCAGCCAGCGGCGCTACCCGTTTTTCATCTTCCAGGTGCTCAAGGGCCAGGAAGGTGAAGCGCTGCTCAACCCGTTCACCCTGGGTGAGCTGTTCAGCGCCCAGATCAAGCCGCTGCTGCACCAGGCGGTGCAAGGCTCCGAGCCCGCTGCTGTGTTCGAGCGCATCAAGGCCTTGCGCCCACTGCAGGCCCAGGACCTTGACCTGTTCCGCCGGGTGCACGCCAAGTTCCTCCATGATTTCAGCTTTGCCGACGTTGCCCGAGCGCTGCACGGTTCCTGGCCAACCTTTGACGGCGCTACTGCGCTGGCACGCCTGCAGCTTGCACACGCGTCGCTGCACAGCGACTTCGAGGGCGCTATCGAGTTGCCACTGCCAGCCGAGCGTGGCCTGAAAAACCCCACCGCCGACCTGTGGCTCACCTGGCTCACGCGCATGAGCGGCCGCCAAGGTGCGCCTGCAGTCAGCCTGCTGGCAGACAACTTCATGCACCCACGGCTGTTGTGCTTCCCGTCGCGCCATGCCAATACGGCCTATCGCCTGCTCAGCGGCACGGCCGATGCCCGCCAGCACCTGGACCTGCTCAGCCCATTGGCGCAACCGGCCCGCGCACACGATTACGACCGACCTCTTGAACACGTCATCGACCAGTTCGTCGATACGCTGGATGCGACGCCTGTATGAACAAGATCAAGTACTACTGCCTGCGCTACCAACCCTACCTGCTGGGGCTGGCCTTCTTCCTGGCGATTTTCGTGGTCTGGGCCATTGGCCGGGCCCTGGGCTTCGCCTCGCTGCACAGCCTGCTGGCAGGCATCGGTGTGTTCCTGCTGTTGTCGGCGGGCTATGTGCTGCTGCTGTACCGCGGCGCCGGCCAGCACCACAACCTTGAGGCGTTGCTGCGCGATGACGCCGACCAGGCCGTACTCAACGCCACCCCGGCCGACCGCGAGGAGGTCAGCCTGCTGCGCGAACGGCTGCTGCAGAGCATCGAGCGCCTGCACAGCAACAAGCCACGCGGCACCCCAGCCAAGGACGCCCTCTACGCCCTGCCCTGGTACCTGGTGGTGGGGCAGCCCGCCGCGGGCAAAAGCACCATGATCCTGCAATCGGGGCTGAACTTCCCCTATGCCGAGCGTGAAGGCGCTCGCGTCGCAGGCCTGGGTGGCACGCGTAACTGCGATTGGTTCTTCAGCTCCGAAGCCGTGCTGCTGGACACCGCCGGGCGCTACATGAACAGCCCTGAAGAAGCCGGCAAATGGCGCGGGTTCCTGCAGCTGCTGCGCCAGCAGCGCCAGCGCCGCCCGCTCAATGGCCTGATCGTCAGCGTCAGCATCGCCGACATCCTGCACGGCTCGGCCGAGGACCAGGAGCGCGTGGCCAAGCGCTTGCGCGAGCGCATTCAGGAAAGCTGCGCGTTGCTCGAGGTGCGCCTGCCGATCTACCTGGTGTTCACCAAGTCCGACCTGATCCCGGGCTTCACCCCCTTCTATCGCCAGCTGGACGACAGCGCACGTGGCGAAGTAATGGGCAAGACCTTCTCGCACAAAGGCTTCGAGCAGGCCGACTGGGGCCAGCGCTTTGGCAAGGCCATGGACGAGCTGACCGGTTACTGGCAGCAGGTCGCGAGCCAACAGCTGGTGCAGCAGGACATTCAGGTCACCCGGCATAACGACGCGGCCTACCGCTTCCCGCTGGAGCTGGCCGCGCTCAAGCCGCGCCTGCAACGCTTCGTTGACAGCCTGCTGCGCGCCAACCCGTACCAGAATGCCGAGCTGCTGCGTGGTTTCTACTTCACCGCCGCGCTGGAAGCCGACGAGGCCCAGTGGGGCAGCCACGGTGAGCATGTGGCCGAGCGCTTTGCCCTGGCGCATGGTGAGGGTGCCGCCCAGGGCGGCAGCCAGCCGTCGCCGCTGTTCATCAACAGCCTGTTCCGCAAAGTGATCATCCCCGACCAGCACCTGGTGGCGCTGTATACCAGCAACCGCCGCGAGCGCCGGCGCAAGGCTGCCTGGGTGGGTGCCGCCAGCCTGGCGGGCTTGCTGCTGTGCAGCCTGTGGGGCTGGTCCTATTTCAACAACCGCGCCACCCTCGGCAGCATCGCCGGCGAGCTGGCTCAGGCCAAACGCGAAGATCAGGCCAACCCCGGGCAGTACGCCGCCTGGCACAGCCTGGACCGCCTGCGCTTCTGGGCCGCGCACTACTACCAGCAACACCACGAGCACGCCGTGCCACTGGGTATGCGCCTGGGCCTGTACCAGGGCCATGCGGTCGAGCCGGTGCTGCGCACTCGCTACTTTGCCACTCTGCAGAACGTGATGCTCAAGCCCACGGCGGACAACCTCACCCGCACGCTGTACCTGCTGACCACGCTCAAGGTGTACCAACGCAATACCCGCGAGCTGCAACCGGTCACCGGCGTGGACAGCGTCGAGGCCGAAGCCCTGCCCCATGACAACCGCGCTCAGTCGATCGCCGACTTCGGCAAGGCAGCCCTGGACACCTACGTGATGCTGTCGCCGGCGCAGCGGGAAAAGGCCGACCCGGCGTTCCTCAAGGCGCGCCTGCCAGACTACTGGTACCCCGCCATCGCCCGCCACACCGGCAAGAGCATGGTCGCCACCGGCAGCGACAGCACCGCCAGCCAGGACTACCAGTACGCCAGCCGGCAGATCGTGTTTTACAGCGACCAGATCCGCGAACCGGACGTGCCGCGCATTCTTGACAATGCGTTCCTGATGTCCAGCTCGCGCAACTACATCAACAGCCTGCTGACCCAGTCGTTGCGCTCGATCGAGACCATCACGCTGGAGTCCGACACCCTGTTCGCCTTCGCCCGTGCCGACTTCCAGAGCCTCAAAAGCGAAGGCCAGAGCCAACTGAGCGCGATCGCCAACAAGCTGCTGAACACCCCGAACATCGGCAAGATCGTCATTTCTGGCCATGCCGACCAACTGGGTGACGCGCAGGGCAATTTGCAGGTTTCCCGGCAACGGGCGCAAACCATCCGCACCTACCTGGTGGGCAAGGGTGTGCCCGCCGAGCTGGTCACCGCCCAGGGCGAAGGCAGCCGCAAGCCGCTGGTCAATTGCGACATGCAGCAAGCACGGGCACAGCTGATCAAGTGCCTGGAGCCCAACCGCCGGGTAGAAATCGAAGTGCGCGGGCTCAACTGAGGCCGCGCCGCAAGAACCGGCCAGCCGGGCCTCACAGGAGGAGGCCCGGCTGGCGGCAAGCTACCTCTGCTGACGCTGTCAGAGAGGTCAACACGAAGGGACGCATGAGCGACCTTTAATTGATGTTAATGGAGAGTTTCACAATGGCATTTGACGCGTATATCCAAATCGACGGCATCCCGGGCGAAGTACTGGATGACAAGCACAAGGACTGGATCGAAGTGCTGGGCTACGAGTACGGCGCCACTCAGGCCACTTCGGCTACCGCAAGCTCCTCGGGCGGTGCGTCCTCCGAGCGCGTGGCGCTGAGCGACTTCAAGATCCGCAAGGCAGTCGACAAGGCTTCGGCCAAACTGTTCGAACACTGCTGCACCGGCAAGCACATCGCCAAGCTGAAGCTGAACGTCAACCGTGCCGGTGGTGACAAGGTCACCTACCTGACCATCGACATGGAAGAAGTGGTGGTGTCGTCGGTCAAGTTCGTGGCCGGTGGCAACCAGGGCGGTGAAGACAAGGCGGTCAGCGACCTGCCGATCGAAGAAATCAGCTTCAACTTCGCCCGTATCAAGACCACCTACACCCAGCAGAACCGTACCGACGGCCAGGCTGGCGGCAACATCGTCGGTGGCTGGGACCGCACCGCGAACAAAGTGTTCGCCTAAGCACTTGCTTGGCATGGGCCGCACATGCGGCCCATATCCTGCGGCGTGCCGGGGCTCCCGGCACGTTGTTCACCCCTGATCAGAGTGTTTTATGCCTGAATTCCTCAACGACCTTTCGCTGGCCGAGCTGGCCGCGCCGATCGACGGTGGCAGCGGCGAAGACTTGAGCTTCTCTGCCTTGTTCGACCAGATCAAGGAGGCGCGCCGGGCAGACCCTGATTACCTGACCCAGGGCGACTGGCAAACCGACTTGAAGACTGCCGACTGGGAAAAGGTCATCAACCTCTCGGCCCAGGGGCTTGCGCAACAGAGCAAGGACCTGATGCTGGTCGCCTGGCTCAACGAAGGGCTGGCCCAGCGTGACCACTTTGAAGGCATCACCTTTGGCCTCACCCTGACCGAACGGATCCTGGAAAACTTCTGGAGCAGCGTCTACCCGTCGCTCGAAGATGGCCTGGACGAGCGTGCCGCACGGTTGTCCTGGCTCAAGACCACGCTCACCGACATCACCGGTGGCTTGCCCATTACCCAAGGGCAGAATTTCGGCGTGTTGCGTTACGACGAATCACGCCATGTAGAAAACCTCGCCTTGCAGAACCCCAAGGCGATGCAGACCGCGCTCAATGAAGGCAAGATCAACGCCGAGATTTTCCAGCGTTCGGTGGTCCTCAGCGATAGCGATTACCTGCGCAGCAAAGCCTTGCAGATTACCGCCAGCTTGCAGGCCTGCCAGCGTCTGCAAGCGACCACCGACCGCCTGTTCGGCGCCGAAGCGCCCAGCTTCGCCAGCCTCGCCGACATGCTGTCGCGCGCCAGCCAGCTGGCAGAGAAACTGCTCAAGGACCGCGGTATCGAGCTGCACCCCGCAGCCGCTGCGCCTTCAGAACCTGTTGCCCCCCCCAGCGCTGCGCCCACCGAGCCAGGAGAAGCGATGAACAGCCCCGTCCAGGCTGCGGCCCCCGCAGCGATGCGCACGACGCCACTGACCCGTGACGAAGCCTTCACCATGCTCGCGGGCATTGCCCAGTTCTTCAAGCAGAGCGAGCCGCAAAGCCCGGTGCCGTACCTGATCGAACGCGCCATCAAGTGGGGCAACATGCCGCTGGAAGGCTGGCTGAGCGATGTGATCAAGGACAGCAACGTAGTCGACAACATCCGCGATGTGCTGGGGACGCGCGAACAGCGGTCATGATGACTGCCGTTACTGCCCGCGGCTGAGCAACGCGGTGATGCGCGGGGCACCCGCCGAGCGCCAGCAGGGTCAACGCCCTGCCGTCTGCTCGACCAGCAGCTGCCAGTTGCGCGCCTCTTGCCGGTCCTCGCCAAACGACAATTCAACCCAGCAAGGCTGCTGCCCAGCGCTCTGCAACTGAATGCCTAGCGTGTAATCGCGTAATACCTGATGGGTGGTGGTCGACTTGGAGCGCGAGGTGCCTGGGCCAATCACGCCCCAAAAAGAGGTATAGGCGAGCACGCTGCGCCGGCCATGCTTGGTGGTGGTCCTGGTGGTGCTGCTGGTAGTCGTGTGCTCATCTACGCGCACCTGCTTGACGACGCGTGGCGCGGCCATGAGGGCATGCTGGTTACCGCTGTCCGGTGAGAGTACGTAGAGCATCTGGCTTTCGGTAAAGACACCTAGCATTCGGTCGCGACGGCATACCCAGCGGTAGGCGCCAAGCTGCTGGCTGGCCATGAACGCTTTGCCCGCCTCCACCCGTGCCGCGTTGGCGTTGCGATAAGCCTGGTCTCGTGCGCGCTTGCTCGGGTACCACAACAGGGACAGCGGCCAATAGAGCAACGCCAGCACAAACCACATCACGACCGCAAGAACAGGCCCCAGGATGTAATGGCCGCTGAACATCCAGCTGATCATCCAATAGCCGCAAAACAACGCCTGAACGACCAGGAACGCGAGCGTGATCTGCGCTTTGCGCTGTTCGAAAATACGTTCGGCCTGTTGCGCTTGTTCTATGGCTTCGGCGAGGAACGTTGGCGGTGTGGTAAACGTGGCATCGGGGGTGGTTAACGTTTGTTGAGACGACATATGCATCCTGCACGGGGTGAGGCCCACGGCTGTGGGCACGAAGAGGTGGGAGTATAGCGCGCGTGGAAAGCCGGTTCGACCCAGTGATCGGCCGCACTCGCCCATGGCGCCTGCAATCCTGTTAACGTGAGAACTTTCCACCCACCAGGACCGCCCCATGCCGCCCCGCCACCCTACCCCGCCAGGCTTCATCCGCGTACGTGGCGCCCGTGAGCACAACCTCAAGAACGTCGACGTCGACATCCCGCGCGACGCGTTGGTGGTGTTTACCGGGGTCTCCGGCTCGGGCAAGTCCTCGCTGGCCTTCTCCACGCTCTACGCCGAAGCCCAGCGCCGCTATTTCGAATCGGTCGCACCCTATGCCCGGCGCCTGATCGACCAGGTCGGCGTGCCGGACGTGGACGCCATCGAGGGGTTGCCGCCGGCCGTGGCCCTGCAACAGCAACGCGGTACTCCCAGCGCGCGCTCGTCGGTGGGTAGCGTCACCACCCTGTCCAGCTCGATCCGCATGCTCTACTCCCGCGCCGGCAGCTACCCGGCCGGGCAACCGATGCTGTATGCCGAGGATTTTTCGCCGAACACACCGCAAGGCGCATGCCCCGAATGCCACGGCCTGGGCCGGGTGTACGAGGTGACCGAAGCGACCATGGTGCCTGACCCGTCGCTGAGCATCCGTGAGCGGGCGGTGGCGGCCTGGCCGATGGCCTGGCAGGGGCAGAACCTGCGCGACATCCTGGTGACGCTGGGCTATGACGTGGATGTGCCCTGGCATGACCTGCCGCAAGCGCAACGCGACTGGATTCTCTACACCGAAGAGACACCCACCGTGCCGGTGTACGCTGGCCTCACCCCGGCGCAGACCCGCACCGCACTGAAGCGCAAGCTCGAGCCGAGCTACCAGGGCACCTTCAGTGGCGCACGACGCTATGTGATGCACACGTTCATGCATTCGCAGAGCGCGCAGATGCGCAAGCGCGTGTCGCAGTTCATGCGCCCCAGCCCCTGCCCGCTGTGCCAAGGCAAGCGCCTGAAGCGTGCAGCGCTGGACGTGACCTTTGCCGGGCGCGACATTGGCGAACTGTCGCAGCTGCCTTTGCAGGCACTGGCCGAGGTGTTGCGCACGGTGGCCGCACCCGGCTACCTGGAGCAGCATGAAGACACCCTGACGCTGGAAAAGCGCCTGGCTGCCCAGCGCATTGCCCACGAGCTGCTGGAACGCATCGCACCGCTGCTTGACCTGGGCCTCGGTTACCTGGCCCTGGAGCGCAGCACGCCGACGCTTTCCTCGGGCGAGCTGCAACGGCTGCGCCTGGCCACCCAGCTCAACTCGCAGCTGTTCGGCGTGATCTATGTGCTCGACGAACCCTCTGCCGGCTTGCACCCGGCCGACAGCGAAGCGTTGTTCGGCGCCTTGCAACGGCTGAAGCAGGCCGGCAACTCGGTGTACGTGGTGGAGCACGACATGGACACCATGCGCCGCGCGGACTGGTTGGTGGATGTCGGCCCCGCGGCCGGTGAACATGGCGGGCAGGTGCTGTACAGCGGCCCGCCGGCAGGCCTGGCCGAGGTTGAGGCGTCACGCACCCGCGCCTACCTGTTTGCCGCGCCGGAGCCAGCCGCGCGGGTGCCACGCCAGCCGCAGGGCTGGCTGCAGCTGGACGGCATCACCCGCAACAACCTGAGCAACCTCAGCGCAGCCTTCCCGCTGGGCTGTTTCACCTCGGTCACCGGCGTTTCCGGGTCGGGCAAGTCGAGCCTGGTCAGCCAGGCGTTGCTGGAGCTGGTGGGTGCCCACCTGGGCCATGCCGAGCAGCGGGCCGAGCCAGAGGAGCAGAGCCTTGAGGATGAACCCGAGCAAACCAGCAGCGGGCGCGTGAGCGCGGGGCTTGAGCAGGTCAAGCGGCTGGTGCAGGTGGACCAGAAACCCATCGGCCGCACGCCGCGTTCCAACCTGGCCACCTACACCGGGTTGTTCGACCATGTGCGCAAACTGTTTGCCGCCACCGAGCAAGCCAAAGCCTGCGGTTTCGATGCCGGGCGGTTCTCGTTCAACGTCGCCAAGGGCCGCTGCGAAAACTGCGAGGGCGAAGGCTTCGTCAGCGTCGAGCTGTTGTTCATGCCCAGCGTCTACGCGCCCTGCCCGACCTGCCACGGCGCACGCTACAACCCCGAAACCCTGGCCGTAACCTGGCAGGGCATGAACATCGCCGACGTGCTGCAGCTCACCGTCGACCAGGCATTGCAGGTGTTCACCGAACAGCCGCCGGCGCGGCGCTGCCTGCAGGTGCTGCAGGACATCGGCCTGGGTTACCTGCGCCTGGGCCAGCCGGCCACCGAGCTGTCCGGCGGTGAAGCGCAGCGCATCAAGCTGGCCACCGAGCTGCAACGCATGGCCCGTGGTGCCACGTTGTACGTGCTGGACGAGCCCACCAACGGGCTGCACCCGCAGGACATCGATCGGTTGCTGGTGCAGTTGAACCGCCTGGTCGAGGGCGGGCACAGCGTGGTGGTGGTCGAGCATGACATGCGCGTGGTGGCGCAGAGTGACTGGGTGATCGATATCGGCCCGGGGGCCGGGGATGCGGGGGGGACGGTGGTGGTGAGTGGTACGCCGGCGGTCGTTGCCCAGTGCGGTGATAGCCGCACGGCTGAGTTCCTGGCCAGAGTGCTTTAGCGTCGGTACTGGCCCTATCGCGGGCAAGCCCGCTCCTACAAGAACCTGTAGGAGCGGGTTTACCCGCGAAAGGGCCGTTGTTGTCGCAACATCTTCGGCAGGTCAAATCCTTCCTATACTGCCAAAGGCATCCCCAAATGCCATCTGCCCAAAAGCGTGCAAAACCTCACACAACAACAATCGAGGTGGCAAATGGTCTGGCAGCAAATCTACGACCCGTTCGCAAGCCCGGTGCTCTCCACCCTCATGGCCGCCGTCCCGGTGGTGGTCATGCTGGCAGCCCTGGCCTTCTTCCATATAAAAGCCCACATCGCCGCCCTGCTCGCCCTGGGGTCGGCGCTGTTGATCTCGATCGTCGCCTTCGGCATGCCCGCCAGCATGGCCGGTTCGGCGGCGCTGTACGGCGCCGCCAACGGGCTGCTGCCGATCGGCTGGATCGTGCTCAACATCATCTTCCTGCACCGGCTCACCACCGAGAACGGCTCGTTCAAGGTGCTGCAGGACTCCCTGGCACGCATCACCGACGACCGCCGCCTGCAACTGCTGCTGATCGCCTTCTGCTTCGGCGCCTTCTTCGAGGGTGCGGCGGGCTTCGGCACGCCGGTGGCGGTGACCGGAGCCATTCTGATCGGGCTGGGCTTCTCGCCGCTGGCGGCCTCGGGCCTGGCGCTGATCGCCAACACCGCACCGGTGGCGTTTGGCGCGCTGGGCACGCCGATCATCACCCTGGCCAAGGTGACCGGGCTGGATGAAATGGAGCTGTCGGCGATGGTCGGCCGGCAACTGCCGTTCTTTTCGGTGATCGTGCCGTTCTGGCTGATCTGGGCCTTTGCCGGCTGGCGCAAGATGCTTGAAGTGTGGCCGGCGATCCTGGTGGCCGGGGTCAGCTTTGCGGTGCCGCAATTCGTGGTCTCCAACTACCACGGCCCGATGCTGGTGGACGTGATCGCGGCGCTGATTTCCATGGCCTGCCTGACTGGCTTTCTGCGCGTGTGGAAGCCGGCCACCGTGCATACCTCGGCGGCGCTGACCGGGCGTGTCGACAACTCCAAGGTCGAGCCCGACGACCGGCCGGGCGCCACCACCACGTTTACCCAGACAGACCAGCGCAGCGTGCTCAAGGCCTGGATGCCGTGGATCATCCTCACCGTGTTCGTGTTCGCCTGGGGCACAGCGAGCTTCAAGAACCTCTTCGACACCCGTGCGGCGCTCGACCCCGCTAGCGGCGTAGCCATGCTCGACCCGCAAGGCAAGCCGCTGCGCGAGGCCAACCCGGTGTTCGCGCCGGTGTTCACCTTCGACGCCATCCACCAGCAGATCGAAAAGGTGCCGCCGGTGGTGGCCACGCCGAAGAAAGAAGACGCCCAGTACAAGTTCACCTGGTTCACCGCCACCGGCAGCGGCATCTTCCTGGCAGCGATCCTCGGGGGGCTGCTGATGGGCTACTCGCCGCTGGAGCTGGGCCGCCAGTACCTGCGTACGTTGTGGGTGGTGCGCTATTCGCTGATCACCATCGTCGCCATGCTCGCGCTGGGCTTCCTCACGCGGTATTCAGGCCTGGATGCGACCATGGGCCTGGCGTTCGCCGCAACCGGCATCTTCTACCCGATGTTCGGCACCTTGCTGGGCTGGCTGGGTGTGGCCCTGACGGGTTCGGACACTGCCTCCAACGTGCTGTTCGGCGGGTTGCAACGGGTGACTGCCGAACAACTGGGGCTCAGCCCGGTGCTGATGGCGGCGGCCAACAGCTCTGGCGGGGTGATGGGCAAGATGGTCGATGCACAGTCCATTGTCGTGGCCTCCACCGCGACCCGCTGGTACGGGCATGAAGGTGAAATCCTGCGCTATGTGTTCTTCCACTCGATCATTCTGGCGATCCTGGTGGGTTGCCTGGTGACGTTGCAGGCTTATGTGGCGCCGTTCACGTCGATGGTGGTGGGTGGCTGATCCGCTGAGGCAACACTGGCCCTATCGCCGGCAAGCAGGCTCCCACAGGTTCACCGCAGGTTCAAGAACCAAGGGGTGCCTGTGGGAGCCGGCTTGCCGGCGATAGGGCCGCAACGTACAGTCAGCGCCATGGACAAATACGCCCCCCACCAGTGGCTCCCGCACGAAAAGCCCAGCCTGCCCGGCTCACCTTCAACGCCCTTGCATTCCCCGGCCAAACGCCTGGCCTTCGGCGTGGTCGGGCTGCTGGTGGCAATCACCGGCGGGCTCGGCAACGCGCTGGTCACCGCCAACCTGGTATTCCTGCAAGGCGCCCTTGGCGCGACCACTGCGGAAATGGCCTGGTTGCCGGCTGCTTACGTGATGACCAACGTGTCGATCAACCTGCTGCTGGTCAAGTTTCGCCAGCAGTTCGGCCTGCGCGCGTTCACCGAAGTGTTCCTGGTGCTGTACGCGCTGGTCACCTTCGCCCACCTGTTCGTCAATGACCTCAACTCGGCCATCGCCGTGCGGGCCGCCCACGGCATGGTTGGCGCCGCGCTGAGTTCGCTGGGGCTGTACTACATGATCCAGGCGTTCCCGGCGCAGTGGCGGCTCAAGGCCATGGTGCTGGGCCTGGGCGCCTCGCAGCTGGCGCTGCCGTTGGCGCGGATCTTCTCCGAAGACCTGCTGCAGATCGCCGAATGGCGCGGCCTGTACCTGTTCGAACTGGGCCTGGCGCTGGCCGCGCTGGGGTGCGTGCTGATGCTCAAGCTGCCCCCGGGCGACCGCTTCAAGACTTTCGAGCCGCTGGATTTTCTCACCTTCACCCTGATGGCCAGCGGCACCGCCCTGCTCTGCGCGGCGCTGTCGCTGGGGCGCATCGACTGGTGGCTGGACGCGCCGTGGATCGGCGTGGCCCTGGCGGCCTCCATCGCCCTGGTGTTCAGCGGCCTGGCCATCGAGCACAACCGCCAGAACCCGCTGCTGATGACGCGCTGGCTGGGCAGCGGCGCGATCATCCGCCTGGGCCTGTGCGTGATCCTCATTCGCATGGTCACCTCCGAGCAGTCCACCGGCGCCGTGGGTTTTCTGCAGGTGCTGAACCTGGGCAGCGAGCAGATGCGCTCGCTGTACTGGATCATGCTGCTCGGCGCGGTGGCGGGCCTGGCCACCAGCGCATTGACCATCAACCCCAACCACCTGGTGATTCCGCTGTTCATCTCGCTGCTGGCGATGGCCACCGGGGCGTTCATGGACAGCAGCTCAAGCAACCTCACCCGCCCGGCGCAGATGTACCTCAGCCAGTTCCTGCTGGCCTTCGGCAGTACCTTCTTCCTCGGCCCATCGATGGCACTGGGCATCAGCCACGTACGCGCCAACCCGCGTAACCTGGTGAGTTTTTCGGTGCTGTTCGGCATCTGCAACAACCTCGGCGGGCTGATCGGCGCGGCGCTGTTGGGCACCTTCCAGACCTGGCGCGAAAAGTTTCACTCCAGCCACCTGATGGACCGCCTCAGTTTCCTCGAACCGCTGGTGAACGCCCGCGTTCAAAGCGGTGGCGCAGGTTACGCCGGTATCCTCGCCGACCCGGCCCTGCGCAGCGAGGCCGGCATGCGCGTGCTGGCCAGCGCGGCTACCCGTGAGGCCAACGTGATGGCCTACAACGATGTGTTCATGCTGATCGGCAGCATCGCCGTGCTCACCATGATCTGGATTTGCATCCGCGGTTCCTGGCTGTGGTACACCGCCCGCCAGGCCGCTTCACCCGACTCCACCAGCGGTACTGCCAGCCGATGACCGACGAAACCCGCACGACCACCACCACTGCCATTGCCGAAACCCCGGAAGGCGCGACGCCGCCCAGCGAGCCGACCAGCCCGGTACGCACGCGGCGGGTGCGCATCCTGTCGTCGATCCTGTTCGCCTGCGTGGCCCTGGCCGGCATCCTGCTGGTGCTGTACGCCTGGCGCCTGCCGCCGTTCAGCAGCGCCATCGAGAGCACCGAGAACGCCTTGGTGCGCGGGCAGGTGACGATCATCGGGCCGCAGCTGAGCGGCTACATCGTCGATGTGCCGGTGCATGACTTCCAGTTCGTCAAGGCCGGCGACCTGCTGGTGCAGCTCGACGACCGCATCTACAAGCAGCGCCTTGCCCAGGCCATCGCCCAGCTGCAGCAGCAGCAGGCGGCGCTGGCCAACAACCTGCAGCAGCGCAAAAGCGCCGAGGCCACCATTGCCCAGCGCCAGGCCGCCATTGGCGATGCCTCGGCCCAGGCCGACAAGGCCGGCGCCGACCTGCGCCGCAGCCAGGCGTTGGTCAGCGATGGTTCGGTGTCACGCAGCGAGTTCGACCTGGCGCGTGCCAGCCAGGCCGCCGCGGTCGCCACCCTGGCCCAGGCCAAGGCGGCGCTGGCCATCGCCCGCCAGGACCGCGAGACGGTGATCGTCAACCGTGCAGCGCTGGAGGCCGCGGTGGAAAACGCCAAGGCAGCCGTGGAGCTGGCCCGCATCGACCTGGACAACACCCGGGTGACGGCGCCGCGCGATGGCCAGCTGGGGCAGATCGGCACGCGCCTGGGGGCCTACGTCAACTCTGGCGCGCAACTGATGGCGCTGGTGCCCGATACCCTGTGGGTGATCGCCAACATGAAGGAAACCCAGATGGCCGATGTGCGCATCGGCCAGCCAGCGACCTTTACCGTCGATGCGCTCAACCACCTGAAGTTGCGCGGCCATGTGCAGCAGATTTCACCCGCCACCGGCTCTGAGTTCGCCCTGCTGCAGGCCGACAATGCCACCGGCAACTTCGTCAAGATTGCCCAGCGCATACCGGTGCGGATCATCGTGGATGCTGACCAGCCAGAGGCCCGGCGCCTGCGCCCGGGGATGTCGGTGGTGGTGAGCATCGATACCCGTGGCGAACCCTGAAACCGCCGCGGTGCGAATATGAGAACCGCGTCGAGATGCCGTCCTGCCACGATTGCGCCGCTCTAAACCGTGGGTTCTAATTCCGACCCACCGGTTTTATCTTCGCAATCCAAGGACGCTTGATCATGTACAGGACGATCGCACCGCTGGCGCTGCTGGCCTCTCTTGCTGGCTGTTCGGACACCAAGGACGTCAGCGAAGCCAATTTCCACAAGGCCGCCCAGGCCTACCTCGACACCCAGTACCCGCATTGCTTCGTGCTCAGTGCCTTCCCCACCAAGACCCAGGACTTCGACACCAACGGCACCAACAAGGCGCTGCATGCGCTGGCGCAGGTCGGGGTGGTCAGCGAGAAGGAAATTTCCCGCACCGAAGTGCCGGAACGCCTGTGGCAACCGGCCCGCACCGACATCTACTACGCCTACGACCTGACCGACGAAGGCCGCAAGTACTACAAGGCTGACGCGCAGAAAATGCTCAACGGCAGCACCCGTGGCGGGCTGTGCTTCGGCAAGGCGCAGGTCACCCGCATCGAGCGGTTCACCGAGCCGGGCGAGCTGAGGGGGCAGACGGTTTCCGACGTGACCTATGCCTACAAGATCACCGGTTTACCGGAATGGGCGGGCAATCAGGAGGTGAAAGCCAGCATTCGTCCGCTGGGCGAGGCCGTGGCCACCAATGAGACGCCGGCCAGGGAAACGCGGGTGATGGTGCTGACCGACAAGGGTTGGGTGCATGAGCGGATGTTCGATCACTGATGGTGCCTGTACCGGCCTCTTCGCGGGGCCGGTACAGTCATAACCACCAGGCCAGCACCAGCGGCAACCAGGCAAACGACAGCACGGTGGAGCACATCACCAGGTTCGCTACCTGCTCCGGCTCGCGGTTGGCGCGCACCGCCATCAGATAGTTGAACACCGCCACCGGCATCGCCGACTGCAGCATCAGCACCGCCCGCTCCATCTGCTCCAGGCCAAGCGCCGCGCCCACCGCCCAACCTGCCGCCGCCCCCAGCACGATGCGCAAGCCGCCCAGCAGCAGGCCCTTGCCGATATGCTGCGGGCGAATGCTGGCCAGCGACACGCCGAGGGTCAGCAGCATCAGCGGGATCGACATGCCCCCTAGAAGGTCCGCCGTGTTGGCCAGCCAGCGCGGCAACTCGAAGTCGAGGAAAATGATCGGCATGGCGCCCGCCAGGCTGATGACGATGGGGTTGCGCAGCAGCGCCTTGAACGACGCCGCGGTGCCGGCGATGGCCATGCCGAGGGTGAACTGCACGATCGACAGGGTCAGGAAGAACGCCACGGCCAGGGCCAGGCCGTGCTCGCCAAAGGCGTACAAGCTGATCGGCAGGCCCATGTTGCCGGTGTTGGGGAACATGAACGCCGGCAGCAACACGCGCCAGTGCTGGCCCGAGGCACGGCACACCAGCCACCCGCCGACGGCCATCACCAGCGTGCACAACAGGCAGGCCATGGCCATGCTGGTGAAGGCTGCCGGGTCGAGTTCGGTGCGGCTGAGCGTCGACAGCACCAGCGAGGGCGTACCGACCGTCATGACCATCCTGGCCACGAAGGCGGTGGGGTAATCCAGGCCCTTGCGGGCCCAGGCGTAGCCGATGCCGGCGACGATGAAGACCGGGGCCAGGACGGCGAACAGTGAGGCGAGCATTGGGTTGGGCCTTCCTTGGAGCGTTTGGGCGACATTATGCCGCAGCCTTCAACATCCCGGGGCTGCTTTGCAGCCCTATCGCCGGCAAGCCGGCTCCCACAGGGACAGCAGTAGGCTTGGGGGTGGGAGCTGGCTTGCCAGCGATTGGGCTGCAAAGCAGCCCCACTCGATGTCGGCTGCAGGCACAAAGCTGAAGCATTCCGACCTGCGGCGTCCCGTCGCACGCTACACCCCCTTGGGCAAACCCCTCGAAGGCCGTAGAATCGCGCCTCCTTTTCGCCCGTCGCCTTGAACGGTGGCAACCGGCAGCAACGACAAAGTCCGTGCCTGACCACATGCCCATCCATGTGAAATAGGCTCAACCGACCCGCGCGGCCCGCTTTTACAGGGTCCAGCGGTTGAGTCTTGCCCAGGTCGCATCCAGCCCAGGCACATCCGTGCAGCCTCCTGGCCCATTACGGGCCTGTTTGGCGTGCGCGTTCGAAGAGGCGTTCCCAACCGCCACTCCAACTTGAGGTATGTATGTCTGCGCGTTTGCTGGCCATGGCGCTGGCGCCCCTGCTCGGGCTGTTCATCATCGCCCTGGGCAATGGTTTCATGTCTTCGCTGACCACCCTGCGCCTGGGCGCTGCCGGTGAATCGGCGACGATGATCGGTATCGTTTCGTCGAGCTACTTCCTGGGCCTGACCCTCGGCGCGGTCTTCAACGACCGCCTGATCCTGCGCATCGGCCATATCCGCGCCTACACCAGCTTCGCCGCGCTGATTGCCGCCACCATCCTGCTGCAAGGGGTGTTCTACGACACCACCTGGTGGTCGATCCTGCGCCTGATCAACGGCTGGGCCGCGGTCGGCGTGTTCCTGGTGATCGAGAGCTGGCTGCTGCTGGCGGGCGACGCGAAGATCCGCGGGCGCCTGCTGGCGCTGTACATGATCAGCTTCTATGGCGCCGGGGTGATCGCCCAGGCCTGCCTGGGCGAAATCACCCATCTGGGTGACAGCGCGCCGTTCATGCTGGCCGGCGTACTGGCCGCACTGTCGGTGCTGCCGATCGTGATCCTGCCGCGGGTGTCGCCGCTGCTGGAGCAGGTCGAGCCGCTCAAGCCACGTCAACTGCTGGGCGTTGCACCGTCGGGCCTGGTCGGTTGCTTCGGCTCGGGTGTGGCCATTGCCGGTATCTATGCCCTGCTGCCGCTTTACCTGCAGCGCATCGGCCTGGACGTGGGTGAAGTCGGCAACATGATGGCCTGGGTGATCCTCGGCGCCATGTTGCTGCAGTACCCGGTGGGGCGCTGGTCCGACCGCCAGGACCGCCAGGATGTGCTGATTGCCTTGGCCGCGCTGTGCGTGGTGCTGTCGCTGATTACCGTGTTCCTGCCGTCGCAGTCGGTGCTGCTGCCGGTGATGCTGTTCCTGCTCGGTGGCGGTGTGTTCACGCTGTACCCGGTGGCCGTCAGCCACGCTGCCGACCGCGCGCCGTCCGATGCGCTGGTGCCGATGATCCAGGGCCTGTTGCTGATCAACTCGCTGGGCTCGGCCATGGCGCCACTGGCAATTTCGCCGGCCATGACCGAATTTGGTGAAGCCGGGCTGTTCTGGGCCTTTGCCGTGGTCAACCTGGGCATGGTGTGCTTCTTCCTCTGGCGCCGCGGCAAGCGCCCGGCGGCGGAACACCCGGCGCCGTTCACCGCGTCGACCACCTTTTCGCCAACCGGTGCCGAGCTGCGCGTGACCGAAGACCTGATGCATGCGGCGCAAGAGCATCCTCTGGAACACCCGCCGCTGCAGCCAGAAACGCCTGCGGCTCGCGCGGAAGTTCAGTGAAACTGGGGCCGCTTTGCGGCCCATTCGCGGCGCAAGGCCGCTCCCACAGGGTCCGCGTACATCCTTAAAAAGGGTCAGAACGCGGTCAGTGTGGGAGCGGCCTTGTGCCGCGAATGGGCCGCAGAGCGGCCCCTGCATTCCCAACTAACTTTTCATGACCGCCCGTCGCCCAGAGGGCACCCCGCCAGCACGCTCAAGCCAAACGAATGACAGATCATCCGCTCAGGAGATTCGCCATGATCCGCATTCGTCCACTTCCGCTACTGCTCACCCTCGCCCTGGGCCTCGGCTCGGCCACCAGCTTTGCCGCCTCCGATACTTCCGACACCAACACCGACGCCTACCCGAAAACCGACCAGCAAGGCGGTAAAACCGCCGGTGAAGGCAGCAGCGTCAACAGCCCAGGCAGCGGCCAGGACAACGACAGTGCCGACACCGGCGACGATGCCGCCGACGGTGCCGCAGGTGGTTCCAACAGCACCGGTGAAGCCACAGGCTCTGGCGCTGGCCACAGCGGCGGCACCGCCGAGGACCAGGACAGCCGCTGACGGCAGGCTGAACTACACTGCGGCCATCGCCCTGCCAAGGAATCGCCATGAACCTCAAACCCTGGCTGTTCGCCGCCCTGCTACCGGGGGCTGCACTGGCGGCCGGTAGTGGCTCCGGTGCGTTGTCGATCAGTTCGTCTTCGTTCACCGATGGCGGGGTGATCGCCCTGCAGCAGGTCGGGCCCGACCCGGCCTGCGGTGCGGGCGAGGAGCGTACCCCGCAGTTGAGCTGGAAAAACCTGCCGCCAGGTACGCGGTCACTCGCGTTGGTGATGTTCGACCCGGACGGCGGCAAGGGTATCGGTGTGGTGCACTGGCTTGCCTACAACATCGACCCTGAGCTGGACGGGCTGGAAGAAGGCAAGTTCGCCCTGACCACGCAGGCGGTGACCGTGGGGCGTAACTCGCGGGGCACCCTCAACTACCGAGGGCCTTGCCCACCGGCCGGCGATAATCCACATCACTATGCGTTGACGTTGATTGCCACCGATATCCCCATCGGCACATTGCCTGAGGGCTTGGATCGCACAGGGTTGATGGAGCTGCTGCAAGGGCATGCGCTGGGGGCGCAGAGCCTGGTGGGTAAATATGGACATTGATGCTGGCTTCGCCGGCCCTTTCGCGGGACATGCCCGCTCCCACAAATCCCCTACCTGACTCGAAATTAACCCGGAATTTGTGGGAGCGGGCTTGCCCCGCGAAGAGGCCGGCACTGACTCACCGCCAATACTGCGGATCATCGACAATCCGCTCATGCCCCGCAAACAGCGCCGGCAGCTGCTCCTTGAGGTAATCGATCCAGGTCCGCACCTTGGCATCCAGGTAATGCCGCGACGGATAAATCGCATACAACGCACTGTCCCGTAACCGGTACGGCGCCAGCAACCGCCGCAAGCGCCCCTGCTCGATCGCCTGGCTGGCCGTGTAGAACGGCAGCAGCCCAATCCCCATTCCCAGCTCACTCGCCACCAGCATGGCATCGGCGACATTGGTCAGGAAGCTGTCGCGCGGCGCGATCACGCAATGGTCCAGGCCTTCCGGGAATACCCAGTCGCCCTCGTACATCGGGTAGGCCATGCGCAAGCAGCGATGTTCATGCAGGTCTTCAGGCCGCTCTGGCACGCCATGGGCCTCCAGATAGCTGGGCGCGGCGCAAGGGATGCTGAAAATCTTGCCCAGCGGCACGGCGATCAGTTGCGAGTCGGGCAGAGCCTCGTCCACGGTGATCACCACGTCGTGGCCTTCGGCCAACGGGTCGGGGTTGCGCTGGGAGAGGGTCAGCTCGATTACCACCTCCGGGCACAGCGCGTTGTAGCCGGCCACCAGCGGCATCAACAGCATGCCCAGGCCATGCGGGCAATGCAGGCGCAGGCGGCCGCGCGGGGTCAGGTGCGCGCCGCGGGCCTCGCCCACCGCCTCCTCAGTCAGCAGCATGATCTGCCGTGCACGCTCCAGGAACCGCTCGCCGGCCTCGCTCATGCGCAGGCGCCGTGTGGTGCGGTGCAGCAGGCGGGTCTGCAGCTGGTTCTCAAGCTCGGCAACAATGCGCGATACCTGCGCGGCAGAGATATCCAGGGCGTTGGCAGCGGCGGCGAAGCTGCCGCACTCCACAACCCGGGCGAAGGTTCGCATGGCGTGCAGCATGTCCATGGGGCTGGGCTCCTTGTGCGTTCTTATTCGTACGTTCCAGGCAGGAATCTATCACGGCTTGGCCCATTTATTGTGCAGGGCCGTTGAATACATCATGGATAAAACATTGAAAAAGGAGCCTGCCATGAACATCAAACGCTCGATCGCCCTGCTCGCGCTGTCTGCAACCTTCGCTTCATTCGGTGCCCTCGCCGACCAGGCCGCCAGCCAACCGGTCGCAGGCAGCGGCGCAAACTACGAATACGGCATGCCGCTGGACGTGGCCAAGGTCATCTCGATCACCCCGGCCAGCAACATTGCCGACTGCCAGATTGGCACCGCGCACATGGTCTATGTTGACCACCAGGGCCAGACCCGCGAAATCAATTACCGCGAAATGGGCAACTGCTCGCAGATGTGATTCACGCCAATACCTGAGTTATCCAGCCGACCTGCGTGGCAAACATGCGTTGTTTTTCCTGCGGGATTGCATCCCGAGCACGCTCGAAGTTGGCCAGGGTCTGTTGCTTCTGGCGCAACATGCGCTGCCACTTGGTGAGGAATGCCGGGCTTTTCTCACGCATCAGCAGCGGGCCGAAATACAGCTCTTCTTCGCTGTAAACCACCGCCCCGCCCGGCTCGGCCACGAGGATCTCGTAGTCGAAGCGGTTCTCGCGCAGCAGCTCTTCACCCACGATCCGGTAACCGTTCGCCATCAGCCAGGCACGCAGCTCGCGCTCGCCGCCATTTGGCTGCAGGATCAAGCGCTCGCTGCCGTTCAGGTGCGCCTTGCCGCGTTCGAGAATTTCGCACATGGTTTCGCCGCCCATGCCGCAGATACTGACCGCCGTGATGCGGTCCTGCGCCTCGATCGCCGCCAGGCCATCGGCCAGGCGGATGGTGATGCGGTCCTGCAGGCCGTTCCTGCGCACATTGCGTTGGGCAGAAGCATAAGGCGTCTGCGCTACCTCCCCGGCCACACCGGCTTCGATCACGCCACGCAGCGCCAGGGCCACCGGCAGGTAGCCATGGTCCGAGCCGATATCGGCCAGGCGCGCGCCCTGCGGCACATGCGCCGCCACACGCTCCAGGCGCATCGACAATGTCTGTTCGTTCAACTGATATTCCTTGCTCGACAATCGGCGCGATTCTGACGGCCATGACGCACTATTACAATGCGCGCGGGCCAGACGGCGCGCTGTGGCTCGACCCTTGCGCCGCGCTCGCGTAGGCTTGCGCCTTTCCTCCCGTTGCAAGGCAAACCTCCATGGCAAACCTCGTCTTCACCCCGGATTCCGATGCCGAGTCGATCTCCTCCGACGTCGCCGAGTACAATGGCATCCTGGTCACCACCCAGATCCCCGCCGATCTCGACGGCGACATCGTGCAACAGAGCGAAAGCACCTTGCAGGCGCTGAAAGAGGCGCTGGAAAAGGCCGGCAGTGGCATGGACCGCGTCATGCACCTGACCATCTACCTGACCGACATGGCCGACCGCGCCGCGTTCAACGAGGTGTACCAGCGCTTCTTCAGCAAGCCTTGGCCAGTGCGTGCCGCAGTAGGTGTGGCGGCGTTGGCGTATCCGCAAATGCGCGTTGAAGTGACCGCGATGGCGGCCAAGGGCTGATAACGCCGTTGCCTTAAGATCTTGGGGCCGCTTTGTGGCCCCTACCAAAGCAGGACGCAGCTCCAATGCATCACCCTCTACGCCGCAAGGCAATGTTCGCCCTGGCGCCTACCTTTGGCCTGTGTACCCTCGCCTACGCCGAACCCGCCACGACTTTCAACCTGCTCGAACCGGTGGTGGTCACGGGCACCTACGCCCCCAACCCCAGCTTCGACCTGCCCTACTCCATCGACACCGTCGAGCGTAGCCAGATCGCCGATGGCCAGCTGGGCGTGAACCTGTCTGAAGCGCTCAATCGTGTCCCTGGCCTGGTGGTGCAAAACCGCCAGAACTACGCCCAGGACCTGCAGATTTCCTCGCGCGGCTATGGCGCCCGCTCGGCCTTCGGCATCCGCGGCATCAAGCTGCTCAGCGATGGCATCCCCGCCAGCACCCCGGATGGCCAGGGCCAGGCGGCATCGCTCAACCTGGACGTGGCCGAGCGCATCGAAGTGCTGCGCGGGCCGGCTTCGGCGATCTACGGCAGCAATGCCGGCGGCGTGATCCAGATGTTTTCCCGCGATGGCTCCGGCCCGCCCAAGGTCGGCGCCGAAACCACGTTCGGCAGCGATGGCTTCAACAAGAACCACGTCTACAGCGAAGGCGGCAGTGAACAGGCCGGCTTTCTGGTCGATGCCTCGCGCATGGACACCGACGGCTACCGCGACCACAGCGCCGCACGCCGCGACCAGACCTTTGCCAAGGTGCACGTCAAGCCCGATGAAGACAGCCGCCTGGCGCTGATTTTCAGCACCCTTGAACAGAACGGCACCGAAGACCCGCTCGGCCAGACCTGGGACGCCTACAAGCACGACCCGCGCTCGGTGGCAGCCCGCGCCGAGGAATACAACACGCGCAAGAGCATCCACCACCAGCAGGTGGGCATGAACTATGAGCGGTACTTTGGGGAGGCAACCCTGCAGTTCAACCTGTATGCCGGCAAGCGCAGCGTGATCCAGTACCTGTCGATCCCCAAGGGCACACCAGCGAACACCCGGGGCGGCGGCGTGGTCGATTTCGACCGCGAGTTCCACGGCGGCACCCTGCGCTGGGTCCAGCCGATCAGCGCCGTCCCCGGCAACCTGACGCTGACCTTCGGCGCCGACTACGACCGTAGCCGCGATGACCGCCGAGGCTTCCAGAACTTCAGCGGCGACACGCTGGGGGTAAAAGGCGAGCTGCGCCGCGACGAAAAAGACACCGCCACCAGCCTGGACCCTTATGTGCAGGCGCATTGGGAGCTGGACCGCTGGACCATCGACGCCGGCCTGCGCCATAGCAGCATGGAAATGGAAGTGGACGATCGCTTCCTCTCCAACGGCGATGCCAGCGGCTCGAAGAAGTACCAGCGCACCACGCCGACCTTGTCGGTGATGTACGCCTTCACCCCTTCCCTGCACGGCTACATCAGTGCTGGCAAGGCCTTCGAGACCCCAACCCAGGCCGAAATGGCCTATGCGCCGGGCGCGCTGGAAGGCTTCAACTTCGGCCTGGAACCGGCCACCAGCACCCAGTACGAGCTGGGCCTGAAGGCCCGCCCAGACGAGCGTACCCGGATCAATGCAGCGATCTTCGAGATCCGCACCAAGGACGAAATTGTCGTGGCGGCGTCGGAAGGCGGCCGTACCAGCTACCGCAACGCCGGCAAGACTTTGCGCCGCGGCTTCGAACTGAGCGTGCAGCGTGAGTTGAACGATCGGTGGCAGGCCAACCTGGCCTATACCCTGCTCGATGCCACCTACGACGAAGCCTTCAGCCAGGGCACCAGCACCATCGACAAGGGCAATCAGCTGCCGGGCGTACCGCGCAGCAGCCTGTTCGGCGAGCTGGTGTGGAAGCCGCGCGACGACATCAGCATGGGGCTCGAGGGGCAGTACCGCAGCAAGGTGTATGTCGAGGACACCAATGACCAGCATGCCGCGCCGAGTTATGCGGTGTTCAACTGGCGGACGCGTTTCGAGCAGCATGTCGGGCCGTGGACGTTCCATCAGCTGGTGCGGTTGGACAACCTGCTCGACCGGCAGTATGTGGGCTCGGTGATCGTCGGTGATGGCAATGGCCGTTACTACGAAGCGGCGCCGGGGCGCTCGTGGTATGCGGGGGCCGGGATGGAGTATCAGTTCTGACCCACCCCTATTGGCTGGGCTGGCCTCTTCGCGGGGCAAGCCCGCTCCCACAGGTACACCATAACCCTCGAGTACAGGGACAACCTGTGGGAGCGGGCTTGCCCCGCGAAGGGGCCGGCCCAGTCACCCCACCTCTGGGCACCCAAAGCATGCCACCCACTCATTTCCCCGGTACAATGCCGCCCTACCGTGACAGCCCGAACCTATAACGACATGTCCCTTCCAAAAAATCATCTGGAACTGCTCAGCCCTGCCCGTGACGTGGCCATCGCCCGCGAAGCGATCCTGCACGGCGCTGATGCCATCTACATCGGTGGCCCGAGCTTCGGCGCGCGCCACAACGCCTGCAACGAAGTCGGCGAAATCGCCGAGCTGGTGGAATTCGCCCGCCGTTACCACGCGCGCGTGTTCACCACCATCAACACCATCCTCCACGACAACGAACTGGAGCCAGCGCGCAAGCTGATCCACCAGCTCTACGACGCGGGCGTCGACGCGTTGATCGTGCAGGACCTGGGGGTGATGGAGCTGGATATCCCGCCGATCGAGCTGCACGCCAGCACCCAGACCGACATCCGTACCCTGGAGCGGGCGAAATTCCTCGACCAGGCCGGCTTCTCGCAACTGGTCCTGGCCCGTGAGCTGAACCTGCAGCAGATCCGCGCCATCGCCGCCGAGACCGATGCAGCCATCGAGTTCTTCATTCATGGTGCGCTGTGCGTGGCCTTCTCCGGCCAGTGCAACATCTCCCACGCGCAGACCGGCCGCAGCGCCAACCGCGGCGACTGCTCGCAGGCTTGCCGCCTGCCGTACACGCTCAAGGATGACCAGGGCCGTGTGGTGGCATTCGAGAAGCACCTGTTGTCGATGAAGGACAACAACCAGACCGCCAACCTGCGCGACCTGGTCGATGCCGGCGTGCGCTCGTTCAAGATCGAGGGCCGCTACAAGGACATGGGGTATGTGAAGAACATCACCGCCCATTACCGCAAAGAGCTCGATGCCATCCTGGAAGACCGCCCGGCCCTCGCCCGCGCTTCCAGTGGCCGCACCGAGCACTTCTTCCTGCCCGACCCGGACAAGACCTTCCACCGCGGCAGCACCGACTACTTCGTCACCGACCGCAAGGTCGACATCGGCGCCTTCGACTCGCCGACCTTCACCGGCCTGCCGGTAGGTGTGGTGGAAAAGGTCGGCAAGCGCGACATGCAGGTGGTCACTGAAGTGCCACTGACCAACGGAGACGGCCTGAACGTGCTGGTCAAGCGCGAGGTGGTGGGCTTCCGTGCCAACATCGCCGAACCGCGTGGCGAGTTCGAGGAAGACGGCCAGAAGCGCTACCGCTACCGGGTCGAGCCCAACGAAATGCCAGAGGGCCTGCACAAGCTGCGCCCGAACCATCCGCTGTCGCGCAACCTGGACCACAACTGGCAGCATGCCCTGCAGCGCACGTCGGCAGAACGCCGCATCGGCGTGGATTGGCATGCTGTGCTCACCGAGCAGCGCCTGATGCTCAGCGTCAGCAGTGAAGAAGGCGTCAGCGTTCAGGTGGCCCTGGACGGCCCGTTCGGTGCCGCGAACAAACCGCAGCAGGCGCTGGACCAGTTGCACGACCTGCTGGGCCAGCTGGGCACCACGATGTACCACGCCAACAGCATCGAGCTGGACGCGCCCCAGGCGTACTTCATCCCCAACTCGCAGCTCAAGGCCCTGCGCCGCGAGGCCATCGAGGCGCTGACCGAGGCACGCATCAAGGCCCACCCACGTGGCGGGCGCAAGGCCGAGACCACGCCGCCGCCGGTGTACCCCGAGTCGCACTTGTCGTTCCTGGCCAACGTGTACAACCAGAAGGCCCGCGACTTCTACCACCGCCACGGTGTGCAACTGATCGACGCGGCGTACGAAGCGCACGAAGAGCACGGCGAAGTGCCGGTGATGATCACCAAGCACTGCCTGCGTTTCTCGTTCAACCTGTGCCCGAAACAGGCCAAGGGCGTGACCGGCGTGCGCACCAAGGTGGCGCCGATGCAGCTGATTCAGGGCGATGAAGTGCTGACCTTGAAGTTCGACTGCAAGCCGTGCGAGATGCATGTGATCGGCAAGATGAAAGGCCACATCATCGACCTGCCGACCCCAGGCAGCGCGGTGGCCCAGGTGGTCGGGCACATCAGCCCGGAAGACCTGCTGAAGACCATCCCGCGCGCACCGCATTGAGGGTTCGCCTGTAAGGGCCAATCGCCGGCAAGCCGGCTCCCACAGGTACATTACAAGTCTTGCGACTTGTGGGTTAGCTGTGGAAGCTCACAGGTACAGCACAGGTCTTGAGACTTGTGGGGTACCTGTGGGAGCCGGCTTGCCGGCGATTGGGCTGCAAAGCGGCCCCTTGCAGCCTCAGAGAATCCCCAAGCCCCGCGCAGTGCGGTCCACGGCAATGCGGGTCTTCTCCACCAGTTCATCCAGCTC
This sequence comes from Pseudomonas sp. P39-UII1, assembly GCF_039672635.1. Taxonomy (NCBI): domain Bacteria; kingdom Pseudomonadati; phylum Pseudomonadota; class Gammaproteobacteria; order Pseudomonadales; family Pseudomonadaceae; genus Pseudomonas; species Pseudomonas sp. P39-UII1. Next base: position 12,492 of record NZ_JBDFPP010000022.1, on the reverse strand, counting down.
GGCATGCGTGGCCACCAGGGCCGGCGCCATGATCATGCGCCCCAGCGTCGAGCGAATGATCACGCCTTCCTCGAAGCCATAGGTCCGGCACTGCCAGGCCAGGTCATTCTCGTTGGCGTAACGCTTGCGGCTGCCCTTGTCTTCGGCAAACTGCAACGCCGCCACCAGCCCGGCGCCCTGCACCTGGCCGATCAACGGGTGGTTGGCAAACGTCTCGCGCAGCATGCGCTGCAGGTATGGCCCGGTATCGTCCTTGACCTGGCGCACGATGCCCTCGTCGCGCAGGGCCTTGAGGTTGGCGATGGCCACGGCAGCCGCCACCGGGTGGCCGGAATAGGTCAGGCCGTGGGCGAATACCCCGCCGCGCTCAACCAACGCTTCAGCAATGCGCTTGCTCAACACCAGGCCGCCCATGGGCACATAGCCCGACGTCAGGCCCTTGGCAATGGACAGGGTGTCGGGCTCGAAGCCGAAGTACTCATGGGCGAACCATTCGCCGGTACGGCCAAAGCCACCGATCACTTCGTCGGCGCACAGCAGCACGTCGTACTGGCGGCAGATGCGCTGGATTTCCGGCCAGTAGCTTTCCGGCGGGAAGATCATCCCGCCCGCGCCCTGGAACGGCTCGGCGACAAAGCCTGCAACGTTCTCGGCGCCCAGTTCGAGGATCTTCTCCTCCAGCTGCAACGCGCAGCGGCGGCCGAACTCGGCCGGCGTCAGCTCGCCGCCTTCGGCGTACCAGTACGGCTCGTCGATGTGCGCCACGTCCGGGATCAGCCCGCCCATCTCGTGCATGAACTTCATGCCGCCCAGCGCCGTGGCCGCCAGGGTCGAGCCGTGGTAACCGTTCCAGCGGCCGATCATGATCTTCTTGTTCGGCTGCCCGACCACCTGCCAGTAGCGGCGCACGGTACGGATCAGCACCTCGTTGGCCTCGGAGCCAGAGTTGGTGTAGATCGCGTGGCTGTAGTGCCCGGGCAGCAGGCTGAACAGCAGCTCGGACAACTCGATCACCGCCGGGTGGGTGGTGTGGAAGAACATGTTGTAGTAGGCCAGCTGGTCCATCTGCGCGGCAGCGGCAGCGGTCAGGTCCTTGCGGCCGTACCCCAGCTGCGTGCACCACAAGCCGGACATACCGTCCAGGTAGCGCCGGCCGTCGTTGTCCCACAGGTACAGGCCTTCACCCCGGGTGATCACCCGCGGGCCTTCGGCGTTCAGGGCCTTCTGGTCGAGGAAGGCATGGATGTGGTGGGCCGCGTCGCTGGCCTGGTAGTCGCGGGTGTCGCGTTGCGGCTGGAAAGGTGCGTTCATTGTTGTTCTCCGTGAGTGAGGGTCAGCGCAGCTGGAACCAGGTGGTCTTGAGCTGGGTGTACTTGTCAAAGGCGTGCAGCGACAGGTCGCGGCCAAAGCCCGACTGGCGGCCGCCACCAAACGGCACCGCCACATCCAGGGCATCGACCGTGTTGACCGAGACGGTGCCAGCCTTCAGGCGCCGGGCAACGCGGTGAGCACGGTTGAGGTCGTCGCTCCACAGCGAGGCGGCCAGGCCGTAGACGCTGTCGTTGGCCAGGCGCACGGCCTGCTCTTCGTCGTCAAAAGCGGTAATCGCCAGCACCGGGCCGAACACTTCTTCACGGGCCAGGGCCGAGCCCGGGCGCACGTCGGCAAACACGGTGGGTGCGATGAAGTTGTTCGAGCCGTTGAAGCTCAGGCGCTGGCCGCCGCACAGCAGGCGGGCACCGTCGCCCTGGGCCTGCTCGATGGCGGCCATGATGCGCGCGCTCTGTGCGCCGTCGACGATGGCTCCGGCGCGGCTGGCCGGGTCCAGCGGGTCGCCGGGCTGCCAGTCGCGGGCCTTGGCCAGCAGGCGCTCGACGAATTCGTCGTGGATCGAGCGCTGCACATACAGCCGTGAGTTGGCCGAGCACACTTCGCCCTGATTGAAGAAGATGCCAAAAGCTGCCTTCTCGGCGGCCAGGTCAAGGTCCTGGCAATCGTCGAACACTAGGTTCGGGCTCTTGCCGCCGCACTCCAGCCACACCTGCTTGAGGTTGGATTGCGCCGAGTACTGCATGAAATACTTGCCCACCTGGGTGGAGCCGGTGAACACCAGGCAGTCGACATCCGCGTGCAGGCCCAAGGCGCGGCCGGCGCTTTCGCCCAGGCCCGGCACGACGTTGAGCACGCCTTCCGGCACACCCGCCTCAAGCGCAAGTTGCGCCAGCCGCAGGGCCGAGAACGGCGATTGTTCGGCAGGTTTGAGCACCACGCTGTTGCCGGCGGCCAGGGCGGGGGCGACCTTCCAGGCGGCCATGTCCAGCGGGAAGTTCCACGGCACCACTGCACCCACCACGCCCAGCGCTTCGCGGGTGACCGTGGCCAGTGCATTGTCGGCGGTGGGCGCGACCTGGTCATAAACCTTGTCCAGCGCCTCGCCGTACCAGGCGAACACGTTGGCAGCGCCGGGCACATCGATATTGTAGGCGTCCATCACCGGCTTGCCCATGTTCAGCGAGTCGAGCAGCGCCAGCTCTTCGCGGTGGGCCAGAATCAGTTCGGCCAGGCGCAGCAGCACGCGCTTGCGTGCCGCCGGTGCCATGCGGGCCCATGGGCCTTGCTCGAAGGCGCGGCGCGCGGAGCGTACAGCCTGGTCGACCTCAGCATCGCCGCAGGCGGCGACCTGTGCCAGCCGTTGCTGGGTGGCCGGGTTGATGGCATCGAAGGTCAGCCCGGACTGCGCCGCCAGCGGGCGGCCGTCGACCAACGCCGTGGTGATGAAAGTTTGCCGTGCAGCGCGCTGCTGCCAATCGCTTTTCGTATGCACGCAGTTCTCCCTAGCGGCCGCACGCGCGGCCGGATTGTTGTTCGAATGAGGTGTCGCGCGGGGGTCAGCGCCTTCGCAGGTAGCTTTCCAGCGGGTCCTTGCTCAAGCCCTCCTGGGCCTGGGCCAGGGAATCGATAAACAGCGAGAACAGCTCGGACTGCTTGGCGATGTCGAGCTTGGTGTAGAGGTTCTTGCGGTGGGTCTTGACCGTGTCTTCGCTGATGCCCAGGCGCTCGGCCAGCGAGCGCGTCGAGTGCCCGCGCAGCAGGTACTGGGCGATGCGGCATTCGCGCTCGGTGAGCAAGGAGGAGCCGAAGTTGTTCAGCGCGGCGTTGATCTGCCGGCCCAGGGCACTCTCGAAGCGCCCGCCGAGTGCGTCGATGTCCAGGTGGCCCCATTGCCGGCGTACCACCGCCGCTACCCAGGGCGCCACGCACTTGAGGTCGTTGACCTGCTGGCGGGCCAGGCGCTGGGTACTGGCCAACGACACGGCGATGGTCAGGTCCTCGTCCAGCGGCACGATGAAGTTCGGTTCGTCTTCCATGTGCGCGTGCTGGTAGAAGGCCAGGTAATACTCGCTGCGCTTGAAGTGGTCGGGCGCCACGTCGCTCAGGCGGTAACAGCCGGCCGCCACACCATCCATGCAGGCCCGGTAGAACGGGCACAGCAGGTAATAGCCTTCAAGGTAGCGCTGCACGTTGCCTTCCGGCAGCCACGGCCCCTCCTCGTCCTTGACGAACAGCGCCGAAGGCAGGCCTTTGCGCGGGTAGAGGAACACGGTGATGGCCTGGCACGGGGCAAGCAGCCTGAGCGCAGCGAACAGCGCGTCGACGAAGCCCGGCGTGCCCTGGGCGTCGATGACACGGGCCATCTGCGCGTACCAGTCGGGCGATTTCAGCCGGTCTTTGCTCATTGTCGTGGTCCCATGCCAGGGTGGTCATGGCTGGGATTCTTGCATGGGTTGCCGGGGCCGGCCATCACCCTTCGGGGTGAGGTTGTGGCATGCTCTGCAGCTCTTTCAATTCAGGGCCTGAACATGCTGATCGACGAAGAACTGACCCTGAAAAAGCTCGAGACTTTTCTCGCCTTCATGCGCAGCGGCAACCTCGGCCGCGCCGCCGCCGAATTGTCTACCAGCGCGGTGAGCGTGCACCGGGCCATCCATTCACTGGAAAGCGCCCTGCGCTGCCCGCTGTTCAAGCACGAGGGCCGCCAGCTGATCCCGCTGGAAAGCGCCTATGTACTGGAAAAGAAAGCCCGCCAGCTGATCCAGGACGCCGAACAGATGGTGCGCCAGACGCGCGAGGCGGCCGGTTTTTACGCCGAGCGTTTCCGCCTGGGGGCGCTGTATTCGCTGACCGTCAAGACCGTGCCGAAGCTGGTGATGGGCCTGAAGCTGCGGCGCAGCGAGCTCAACATCGACCTGACCCTGGGCTCGAACGTCGACTTGCTGCAGCGCCTGAAGAACCATGAACTGGAAGCGATGCTGGTATCGCTGGACGAAAGCGTGGCCGACCCTGCCTGCGAGCAGTTGCCGTTGTTCTCCGATGACATCTTCCTGGCCGTGCCCACCGACTCACCGTTCGCCGAGCAGCAGGAAGTCGACCTGGCCGACCTGGCGGACTCCACCTTCATTACCCTGACCCAAGGCTTTGCCACCCACCGCGATGGCGCGCGGGTGTTCCAGCAGGCGGGGTTCGAGCCGAAAGTGGCGATGCAGGTGAATGACATCTTCACCCTATTGAGCATGGTCAGTTCGGGGGTGGGCTTTGCCTTGCTGCCCGGGCGGATTGCGGCGGTGTACGAGAACCGCGTGAAGCTGATTGCGCTGCAGGCGAGGTATCGGTTGCAGCAGCATATCGGGGTGGTGTTCCTCAAGGCCCGGGAGCGGGAGCCGAATTTATTGGCTTTGTTGGCTGAATGCAGGATGTACAGCCGGGAGAATTGAGGTGGCCCTATCGCCGGCAAGCCGGCTCCCACAGGTATGGACTGCCCCCAGGAAGTTGGACACCAATCCAACCCTTGGGGTAGTCCAGGTATCATCACAGCCTTGAAGACGCTGCTGTACCTGTGGGAGCCGGCTTGCCGGCGATGGGCTGCACAGCAGCCCCAGGAGGGTCAGCCCACCAGCCCCCGCACACAGAAATACAGAATCGAAGGCCCCATCAAGCAACCCAACCCGGTGTGGAAGGTCGCCGTCAGCGCCCCATATGGCACCAACCGCCGATCCGTCGCCGCCAGCCCCGCCGTCACGCCGGACACCGTCCCGGCCAAGCCACCAAACACCATCGCCGAACGCGGGTTGTCCAGCGCCAGCAAGCGCGCCGACACCGGCGTGAACACCATGACCAGGATCGCCTTGATCAACCCGGTGGCAATCGACAGCGCCATCACATCGGAACTTGCACCCAGTGCCGCTCCCGTCACCGGCCCGACGATGTACGTCACCGCCCCCGCACCGATGGTGGTCATGCTCACCGCATCACGGTAACCGAACGCATAGGCCACCCCGGCACCGACCATGAACGGCAGCACGGTGCCCAGCAGCAGCGCGATCGCGCCGATCATGCCGGCCTTGCGCGCTTCGGTGGCCTGCACCTCGAACGCCGTGGCGACAATGGCAAAGTCGCGCAGCATGGCCCCGCCCATCAGGCCGATGCCCGAGAACAGCGCCATGTCGGCCAGGCCCTTCTGCCCACCGGTCACGGTGCCACCGACCCAGGCCAGCACCAGGCCGATGACGATGGCGATGGCCGAGCCGTGCACGCGGCCGAAGGTCAGGTACTTCGACAGCAGTACCGACAACCACATGATCCCGCCCACCACCGCAAAAGCGGTGATCAGGCCGTTGTGTTCCAGGGCATTGTCAATGAGTGGCCACATGTCAGCGACCTCCTGCAGGGGCTACCTGCGCACGGCTGGTGGGGGGCGCATCGAGTGCCGGCAGGGGTTCGCCGCGGTGGCTGCGGCTGATCACGGCGATGGTCAGGCCGCACACCAGCACCGCGCCGACCGCGGCCAGCAGCGCCACCGGCCCGCCGTGCAGGGCGGTGACCACGTTCTGTTGGGCTGCCATGGCCACCACCACCGGGATGTACATGGCGCCCCAGAAGCCGACCCCGAATTCGCACTCCTTGCTCATGCCGCCATGCCGGTGCATGTACAGCCTTGCGCAGATCAGCAGGATCATGGCGATGCCGACCCCGCCCACATTGGATTTGACGCCCAGCAGCACGCCCAGGAAGTCGCCGACGATGACGCCGGCAAGCGTGCACACGGCCAGCAGAGCCACACCATAGATGATCATTGTTGTTGTCCTCAGCTTGTATCGAAGTTGTTTGTTGTTGTCCTTCGAGTTGCAGCGCCGTTATCGCTTGTCGGCCACCTCCTGGCGCAACAGCGCGTCGAGGGTATCCGGCCGGGAGCCTTCGATAGCCAGCACCCTGCCCTGTTCGAACACCGGGCGTGCCAGGCCGCTGAGCACGCTGCCAGGCGGGATCTCAAGGTGCAGGCGCACGCCGCGTTCATAGGCAGTGCGCAACGTAGCACGCCAGTCCACGAGCCTGGCCATGTTGCCGGCCAGGTCGTCCCGCAGGCGTTGCGGGTCGAAGATCGGCCGTGCGCTGCTGCCGCTCAGGTACGTGAGGCGCGGGCGACGCAGGGTAACGTTGGCGAACGCTTCGCCCAGCTCGGCGGCCGGGCCGTCGAGCAAACGGCAATGGGACGGCACGCTGACAGCCAGGCGCCGGGCCACCCCCTGGCCACGGCTGCGCGCCTTGGCCGCGACTTCGGCCATGGCGGTGTCGCTGCCGGCGATGACGATCTGGTTGTCGCTGTTGAGGTTGGCCAGGTACACCTCGCCGCCCACCTCGGCCAGCAGGCGCTCGACGCTGGCCAGGTCCAGGCTGCTGACGGCGGTCATGCCGTAGCCTTGCGGGTAGGCGCGCTGCATCAGCTCACCGCGCAAGGCCACCAGCTGCACGGCATCGGCAAAACCCAGCGCGCCTGCTGCAACTGCGGCGGGATAGGCACCAATCGACAGGCCCGCCACGTAGTCGGGCGCCGGGCTGCGCTGCATCAGCCAACGCGCCCAGGCCACACCTGCCAGCAGCAGGCACAGCTGCACGGCGCGGGTGGACTGCAAGGCCGCCTGGCTGTCCAGCGCCAGCACCTGTTCACCGAGGCTGTCGCTGGCCTCCTCCAGCAATGCTGTCGAGCCTTCGGGCAGGCGATGCAACATGCCAGCCTGCTGGGCGCCCTGGCCAGGGAAAGCGAACAGGCTACTCACGCTGCGTGCTCCAGCAGGGTCCAGGGGTCGGTTACCAACTGGGCGCCAAGCGCCGACTTGAGCAGTACGCGCCGCGCCACGCCGGCCCATTCGCGCAAGGCAATGGCGCCTGCAGGGGTTTCCAGCTGCACATCGATGCGGCAAGGGCCGCAATCGAGGATATCCAGCAGCTCACGCGCCTTGGCCCGGCTCACAGGCTCAGGTGCGCGCAGTACCAGATCCAGGTCGCTGGCGGCGTGCAGCACATTCACCCCGGTGGCCAGCTGATAACCCACCCCGCCCGTCGGCCCCCACGCCAGCCCGCTGGCATCGAGCACCGGGGCCACGCTGGCCAGTGCCCGCAGCGCAGGCCAAAGGCTGTCGCCCTGCCAGCGCAGCGCCTCGGGGCACGACCGCCGGCGAACATCGGCCAGGCGCATTTGCACGCCCAGGCGCTGCGCCCGCCCTTGCCCACGCACGCCCACCGCTACCCAACCTGCGGAGCAGCGCGCACGCCGCACCACCACAGGCTGCCCGTCCACCAGTACCTGCGCGGCCCAGGCGGGGGCATCGGCGGGCAACGCAGCCGGGGGCATCCCCCAGAGCAGGTCATGGGGTTGCGGGGCGTTCATCTCAGGCCTCCTGCCATTGGCTGCGCAAGCGCGCACGCACGTCGCGGGACGCGTTGCGGTGTTGGCCATTCAGGCGCGCCGACAGGTCGGTACAGGTGCCGATATCGCGCACGGCTTCGGCCAGGCAGGCCCGCACCTGGGCCAGGTCGGCTGGGCCTGGGGTATCGGCGTTTTCCACACTCAAGCGCCGCCACAACAGGCCGAGCGAGGCATAGCTGGCCAGGTCATAAGCCATCGGCGGCACTTCGGCGGCCAGGGCTTCGAGCTGTTCGACACTGCGCAAGGTAATGCGCGCTGCGGCGGCTTTGCCCATCGCGTGCACCATCACCCCGCTGTCGTCCAGGGCGATCAGCCGCTGGGCCTGGTAGCCGTGGGCCAGGAAGGCGCCGGACATGGCCTTGCCCACCAGCAGGCCGATCACCGGGTGCCCGGCCAGGCGTGCCTGGGCATAGGCCTGCACCGCGCCGGCCAGGGCCTGATGGATGCCCAAGGCCTCTTCGCGGCGGCCGTATGCCTGGCTGGGCACATCGATGACTGCGACGATGGCGCGTTTCTCGCCGTCGCGGTCCAGGTCGACCGCCTCGCTTACCGCTTTGGCCAGGCCCCAGCCTTCGAGCAGGCCGACCTCACCGTTGCGCGCGCGGGGGAACGGGTTGTGTGCATCCGGCACGACGGCGATGAAGCGCGCCAGGCGGTTGTCCAGTTCGCCGTCAATGACCCGCAGTGACGCGGGGTAACCCGGCAGTGCTTCACCACCGGCCAGGCCCGGCAGCCAGTTCAGGGCGCGGTTCATGAGGTTTCTCCTTGGTAAAGGGCACGCACGGCGGCGGCGTCCAGTTGCGGGCAGTCGGCGCCAAGGCTCGCAAGCCGTTCGCGGTACCAGGCGTGGCGGCCTGCGCGATCGGCACTGGGGGCATCGAGCAACTGCAACAGCTGCTGGCGAATGTCGTCGACGTCATCGGCCACGTAGCCGTCCACCAGGCCGCTGGCGTGGCGCTGTTCACCCCCGGTCAGGCTCCAGATGAACGGGCGGTCCTTGGCGTCGTATTCGCCGATACCCGCCTCCTGCTCGATCACCTGCGGGCCGTTGAGGCCCAGGCGCGCTTCGCGGGTGACCAGCAAGTGGCTGCACAGGCCGGCAGCGATGGACATGCCGCCGAAGCAGCCGACGGCGCCTGCGACCAGGCCGATGACCGGTTGATGGGTACGCAGCTCGACGATCGCGGCCTGGATTTCGGCAATCGCCGCCAGGCCGAGGTTGGCCTCCTGCAGGCGTACGCCGCCGGTTTCCAGCAGCAGCACGGCGCAGGTCGGTATGCCGTTGCGGTTGTCTTCAATGGCCAGTTCCAGCGCGCCGGCAATCTTGGCGCCGCCGACTTCACCCATGCTGCCGCCCTGAAACGCGCCTTCGATGGCGGCAATGACTGTGCGGCGACCGCCCAGCAGTCCTTGGGCGATGACCACGCCGTCGTCGGCCTGGGGCACGATGCCCTGGCGCGGCAGCCACGGCGACATCAAGCGGTCGAACGGCCCCAGCAGCTCGCGGAAGCTGCCCGGGTCGAGCAAGGCGCGGGCGCGCTGGCGCGCACCCAGTTCGACGAAGCTGCGGCTGCGCAGCAGGCGTTCGGTATCAGTCATGGGCGATCTCCTCGAAGCCTTGCTCCAGGCGCAGGCGTACCACGCCAGGGGTGGCGCCGAAATCATGGATGTCGATGTTCACGGCCGGCCACTGGCGGCCTTCGAACAGCCGCTGGAACAGCTGGCCCCAGCGCGCGCCGCTACCGTTGACCGAGGTGACGACCTGGATTTGCAGGTGGCCGGCAGTGCCGGGTTCGATCAGCACTTCCAGGTCACCGGAGCTGACGCAGCCCACCAGGGTGCGGCCACGGCCAGGCTCGGCGGCCGGGAATTGAAAGTTCAGGGTTTCCATGTCACAGGCTCCCGGCTTTGTCGAGGAACAGGCAGGCAGCCAGCAAATCGGCGGCGCCGCCCGGTGAGGCGTTGAGTTGCAGCAGTCGGGCGTCCAGCAGGCGCAGTTGGCGACGGCCTGCGAGCGTGGCACTGCCACCGGCCGCAAGCACCTCGCGGGCACCCTGCTGCAGCGTTTGCAGGCCTTCGCGGCCGGCGCGCCAGAGCACGCAGGTGTCGCTGAGTGCGGCCATGATCGCCAGCAAGGCATCGAGCCGTGCGTGGTTTTCGCTGGCTCCCTTGGCGCGGCTGCGGTGCAGCTGTGGCAGGCCGTGTTCAATGACGGCGGGAAAACCTTGTTGCGCTTGCTCGCGGGCGCCGCTGGCACCGTAACGGCGGCGTACCTGGGTGCCGTGGCTGTCTTGCACCGCGGCGGCCGGGTCATCGATCAGGGCGATGCGGCCGGCGCGTGCGGCTAGGGTGATGGGGTCGGCCTGTGCATCCAGCGCGCGGGCCGCGACCAGCAGGCCAAGCGCCCAGATCGCGCCGCGATGGGTGTTCACGCCAGCGGTGGCCGTCAGCATCGCCGCTTCGCCTTCACGGCCGATGCGGCCCAGGGCGGCACGCAGCGGCACGTCGATTTCGCCATGGGCCTGTGCTGCCTCGGCCATCTGCCGCAGGCAGGGCCACAGGGCCAGCGCCGAGGCATGCATCAGGGCCAGGCTCATGTCGCTGTGCGCGCCGCTGCTGCGGCGGTCTACCAGGCCGGGCTTGGGCGACAGGTCGGCTTCGTCGATCAACGCCTCCACGGCCAGGTCGGCAAGGTGATCGGCCAGCGGCAAGGGTTGCAGGTTGAGTGCTTTCATTACCAGCTCCTGAACCGTGCGGGCGGGTTGTACAGGCCACCGGACCAGTCGACCAAATCGGCGATGCTGCGCGCGGCGAGCAGTTCGCGGCTGGCGTCGGTGCGGCGGATGCCGAGGTCTTCGGGCAGGGCCACCAGGCCTTGCTGGCGCAAGCGCAAGGTGTCCTTGGGGTCGTGGCGCAAGCCGATGGCGGTGACGCCGGCCACGGCGGCGATCATCTGCTGGCGCTCCTCCAGGCTGCGGGCTTTGTACAGGTAGGCGATGCCTTCCTCGGTGAGCAGGTGGGTGACGTCGTCGCCGTAGATCATCACCGGTGCCAGCGGCATGCCCGCTTTCTTTGCCACTTCGACTGCATCGAGCGTCTCGACGAAGGTGGGTTTGCCGCCTTCCTGGTAGGTCTCGACCATCTGCACCACCAGCTTGCGGCCGCGTTCGAGCAGGGTGTCGGGCACGGTCATGTCCAGCCAGGCCGGGGTGGCATGGCGCCGGCCGCGGGGGTCGTGGCCCATGTTCGGGGCGCCGCCGAAGCCCGCCAGGCGGCCACGGGTGACGGTCGAGGAATGGCCATCGCCATCCACTTGCAACGTGGCGCCGATGAACAGGTCGACCGCGTACTGCCCGGCCAGCTGGCACATCATGCGGTTGGAGCGCAGCGAGCCGTCGCGGCCGGTGAAGAACACGTCCGGGCGCTGGGCGATGTAGTCCTCCATGCCCAGTTCAGTGCCGAAGCAGTGCACGCTTTCGACCCAGCCGGTTTCGATGGCGGGGATCAGTGTGGGGTGCGGGTTGAGGGTCCAGTTGCGGCAAATCTTGCCTTTGAGGCCTAGCGACTCGCCATAGGTTGGCAAGATGAGCTCGATGGCAGCAGTGTTGAAGCCAATCCCGTGGTTGAGCGACTGCACCTGGTGTTTTTCGTAGATGCCACGGATCGCCATCATCGCCATCAGTACATGCACGGGCTTGATATGGCGCGGGTCACGGGTGAACAGCGGCTCGATGTAGAACGGCTGGTCGGCGACCACCACGAAGTCCACCCAGGACGCCGGAATATCCACCCGCGGCAGCTCGTCTACGCGGTCCACCAGCTGGTTGACCTGGGCGATCACCAGGCCATCGCTGAAGGCTGCAGGCTCGACCAGCGCCGGGGTGTCCTCGGTGCTGGGGCCGGTGTACAGGTTGCCATCACGGTCGGCCATGAAGCCGGCCACCAGGGTGACGTTGGGGATCAGGTCCACCAGCAGGCGCGAGTACAGTTCGATGTAGGTGTGGATGGCGCCAACTTCGAGCAGGCCGTCTTCCAGCAACTGGCCGATGCGCAGGCTCTGCGGGCCGGCGAAGGAAAAGTCGAGCTTACGGGCGATGCCGCGCTCGAACAGGTCCAGGTGCTCGGCGCGGCTGACACTGGGCATGATCATGTGCAGGTCGTGCAGGCGCTCGGGGTCGGCCTTGGCCAGCGAACGCGAGAGGAAGTCGGCCTGCTTCTGGTTGTTGCCTTCGAGTACCACCCGGTCGCCGGGGGCAATCAACAGTTCCAGCGCTTCGACAATGCGCTCGGTGGGCAGCACCACACCGTCGGCCAGGTGTTTGACCCGGTCCAGGCGGCGCTGCTTCTCGGCGCGCCGCCTGGACCACTGCGGCGGTGGATTCTTCGTTATGGTCATGGGTGACTCCACGGGTTCGCTGTCGTGGGGGCACAGTAGGGCTGGGGTGGGTGGGGGATCAATCAAGCTGGGGGGTTGATCGTTACGGTTAGGGTAATGGTTGGGGCCGTGTGGTGTCTGCTGGCGTATGCCTTGAGTGGGTTGGCGCCCATGGGATCGAGCGCCGCCCGCGCGGCGCTTCGCGAAGCGCTTGGCTTGGGATCTTCAGCGCCCTTGAGATCGAGCGCCGCCCGCGCGGCGCATCGCGGGCAAGCCCGCTCCTACATTTGTTGCAACGCGCCGTTCCAGTCAGGCCATGGTTGTCCGCCTTGGCGCATGACTGAAGACAGGTGAG
>NZ_JBDFPP010000021.1:0-77568 GCF_039672635.1 Pseudomonas sp. P39-UII1 | reverse complement strand
CCTACAAACAGATCGTTTGCGCGGCGATGCGCAAGCTGCTGCACCTGGTTTACGGGGTGGTGAAGTCGGGGATACCGTTTGATCCCAAAATCGCTCTTGCAGGGTGAGGGTCAAGACGGTATCTACACATTTGTTGCAACGCGCCATAGCCTGATGGGCCATAGTTGCCAGCCTTGTTGGCACGTCGCGATTTTTCGGCTGGCGCTGCCGGCGCCCCGCTACTCTTCAGCCATGCGCCAAGGCCAACAACCATGGCCTATCAGGCTATGGCGCGTTGCAACAAATGTGGGAGCGGATTTATCCGCGATGCGCCGCGCGGGCGGCGCTCGATTTGCGCATCACCGCAAAAGGCAAGACAGGCATCTAAGCGCCTCCCCCTGATCGCTCGTTGCTCTTCAAAAAATACAACAGCCACACCCCAACCAAGCTGCTCGCCGTGAATACCGACGCCAAGACGCTTGGCAATCCATGGTCAATCGACGCGATCAACGTGCTGACAACGCCTCCAGAAGCGAACAGGAGTATATTGTTGGCCGACGTTGCGACCCCTGCGCGTTCAGAATGCCTTCTCAATGCATAACTTGTTGCCGATGGGCGGATTATCGCCACCCCGATCGTCCCAATCGCCACAGGCACCATCAGGCTTGATACTGACAACTCCTCGACAAGCTGCCAAACGAACAGTACCAGCCCCGCGAAGCCAATCATGGCCAGGCCAAAGCCTATTTGAGTATGCAGAGGTAAAATATCTGCCAACTTCCTAGCCACAAGCCCCCCGATCACATAGGCCACCCCGTAGCCGACAAACACAACCCCAAACATGAACTCATCCAACCCAAGCACACCAATCAACAGCAAAGGCGAAACAACAATAAATACAAAGTGACAGCTAAAGGCCAATGAACACAGTGCACAGCCGACAAGAAACCCTCGATCAGCCACCAGCTTTCCAAGGTTAACCAGCATGCCACCCCGCACAGGCTGCACAGACTGCACAGACTGCTCAGGTAATATCAAAAGGGACATGAGAAGTACAATTACTGCCAAGATACTGAAGATATAGAAGCTCCCCTCCCACCCTAGATAGTGCTGCAACACAGCCCCTGCCAGGGGTGATAGCGAAATAAGCAAGCCACTCAGCGTAAGCATTAGAATACGTAATACATGTTGCTGCTTTTCAGGGTAAACATCTTGCACCAATACCTGACTCAAGACGAAGCTGCCGCACCCAACGGCTTGGATCAGACGAAAAATCATGAAACTTTCGTAACCCTTGGAAAACACGCAACCGAGCGAGCCTATTACCGAAACCGCAAGCCCTCCAATCAACAATGGCTTCCTGCCTACCACATCCGACAGCGGACCAATGATTGCCTGCGAGATGGCTACGCCTATAGCAAAGATACTGACCGAGAAAGCGATGCTCTTGAGACTGACATCAAAACTTGTTGCAAGGTCAGGAAAGGAAGGCAGGATGACATCTAGAGGAAAGACCCCGAGCAAACTGATCATCATAAGCAATACGACAAGTTTATGCCCGAACGAGACACAAGGCCTAGCCACAGCAGTATTCCAGCCGTGGTATACCTTCTAGCTTAGGAGATCCAATTATTATTTTTTTCATCCCGCTCCCCTCGAAGCCATTCGTACTTTTGCGACCTCATCGTAGATTATTTGACAAGCGGCACAAGCAGAATCATTGAAGGAAAAGTCAAAGCTACGCGTAGGAATTTTCTTAGCAACTATTATATTTAACGACTTCTCCCAAATAATTGAGTCCGGCTCAACTTGCGAGGCCTTGCCACCCAACCGAAGAGCAACCCCTCGGCACAAGAACGTTCTTCCAGGCCATCAAGGGGTGTACAGTACCCCCACAACAAAGCCCAAGGAGCCTCGCCAATGACCGTGACGCTGTCCCCCCTGCAGATCGACTGCGCTTTTGATTCCGGCAACATCCAGGTACTGGATGCCAGCAACCCGGCGCAGGTCCACCTGGCCATCCGCCCGGACACTCACAGCGGCCACTTCCAGTGGTTCCACTTCAAGGTCAGCGGCCTCACCCCCGGTCAGGTTCATCGCTTCAGCCTGGACAACGCCAGCGAGTCCTCCTACAAGAACGCCTGGGCCGGCTATAACGCCGTGGCCTCCTACGACCAGCACACCTGGTTCCGCGTGCCCAGCCAGTTCGATGGCAAGGCACTGGCCTTTGAAGTGAAGGCCGAGCAGGAGCAGATCTGGTTCGCCTACTTCGAGCCCTACCCACGCGCGCGCCACAACCAGTTGATCGAACGTGCCCAGCAAATCGAAGGGGTAGAGCTGTTGGCCCATGGCCGCAGCGTGCAAGGCCGCGACATCCCCCTGCTGCGCGCCGGCAACGGTGGCGCGGGCAAGCGCAAGCTGTGGCTGATTGCCCAGCAGCACCCGGGCGAGCATATGGCCGAGTGGTTCATGGAGGGTGTGATCGATCGGCTGCAAGCGAACGATGACGTCGTCAAGCAACTGCTGGCCAAAGCCGACTTGTACCTGATCCCCAACATGAACCCCGATGGCGCATTCCTTGGCCACCTGCGCACCAACTTCAAGGGTAAAGACCTCAACCGGGCCTGGCAGGATGCCAGTGTCGAGCTGAGCCCTGAGGTGTTCTTTGCCCAGGCGCAGATGAAGCAATATGGGGTGGACGCGTTTATCGACGTGCATGGGGATGAGGAAATCCCGCATGTGTTCACGGCGGCCTGCGAAGGCAACCCTGGCTATACGCCGCGGCTGGCCAAGCTGGAGGAGCAGTTCCGCAGTACGTTGTGCAGCGTTACGCCGGACTTCCAGACGAAGTATGGCTACACACGTGATGAGCCGGGGCAGGCCAACACCACGCTGGCGTGCAATGCGGTGGGGATGGCGTATGACTGCTTGTCGCTGACCCTGGAAATGCCGTTCAAGGACCATGACGATGCGCCCAACCCGGTGAGCGGCTGGTCGGGTAAGCGGTCGAAGGCGTTGGCGGGGGCGGTGCTGGGAACCTTGCTGAAGATGGTTGACGATTTGCGCTGACAGTTCCTGCCTCTCGCGGGCAAGCCCGCTCCTACAGGTTCACCGCCGTGCTGGCTGTAGGAGCGGGCTTGCCCGCGAAGGGCCGGCCCAGGCGCACACAGTCAAAACTGCACATCGAGAATCACGTTATCGGTATAAGTCGTGGCCGGCGGTGTGGCCTGGTCGGTATAGACCTTGGCGTTGTAATTGAATACCTGGCTGCCGGTCCCGGTGCCCACGCCTGGGTTCACATCGGCATCGCTGCTTGACCTTCTCGCACTCGTCAGCGAACCCCAGCGCACGGCACCTGCGCTCTTGAAGATGTCGTAAGCCAGGTAGTTGTTGGCCGCAGATTTCATCCGCCGGCGCCCGCCAGCCGCATTCTGGCCGTCATCCAGCCCCACCGTATAGCTGCTGCCCTTGGTGCACGACAAGCTGATGCCCTGGCTCACCGTACCAAAGCCCGCCACCACCGGGGCACTGCCAAAGTTGATGCTGGGCGTGGTGATCTGGCAGTCGTTACTGACAGTCAGGGTCACCGTCAGGGTCTGGTTTCCTGAGCCTCTATCACGGCCCAGGCAGATATTGCCCAGGCCGATGCCCGAACAGTAATCCCACACCCAGGCGAGGTTCAGCGTCTCGGTGTACACACCCGCCGCGACATTGGCGCCAACCATCGTCTTCAGATACAGCGGCACGGTTTTGGGCGAGTTGCCATTGAGCAGCCCCAACGCATCGATCAGACCGTTGCGGGCGAAGTCGAACTGCGTGCCACGGGCGATGGGGTAGCTGGTGGTGTTATTGGCGTAGATCGTATAAGGGATGACATCCCCGGTCGGCCCCCGCAGCCCGGTTCCCGCAGACGTAATGGTGAGGTAGAAGTGATCGCTGTTCACCAGCAATGACAACAGCGAGCCCGTGCATTGCAGCCCGGCATTGGTCGTCGAGGCATTTTGCACGGCGTTGCGCACCAGCGTCGAGTTGACGGTGCCGAACGCTGCAGGCGCGGTCGCCGGCGACGAGCACAATGCCCACGCCGAGCTTGCCGGCAGCAGCAGCGTGGCCAGCAACAGGCGACATCGTGCCCTGTTCATCGGCACACCAACGGGCCGATCAAGGGGATCGAGCCCTCCACCTGCGGCAAATCGAACTCGACCTGGCACTGCCCTCCTCCTTCCAGCTGCACCTGCAGGCGGTTGTGCGGCGACAGGTTCTCCAGGTACACCAACCCATCCCAGCCCACCACCGCCTGGCTACCGCTTTGCTGGTGGATGACCGTGCTGCCCAGCTTGAGCGGCTGCTGGTTGCCGTCCACCAGTTCGAGGCTGGCGGCCAGCACACGCTTGAGTGGGAATTCGAGCAGGTAGCCGCTGCCACGGCGCACCGCAACCCGCTGCTCCACATTGGGCGCGAGCACGTCCGGCGGCAGGTCCATGGGGTCGATTTCGTATTTGCCGCGGTAGTAGCCACTGCTGTATGGCACCAGCAGATGGCCGCCTTTGTCGGTGCGGCCGATCTCCTGGTTCTCGTAGCGCACCGGCACATCGGCGTAACCATTGGTGCTGACCACCACGAAGGCATCATCGATGCGGTTGGCGGCGAACACCCCCGCATCCATCCACACCAGCGAGCCGCTGGCGTCGGCCCAGCGGGTCATCTCGCCGCTGTTGCCGTAGACGCCAGCCTGCAGCTGTACCGACTGCAGGCGCCAGGTGACATCGGCCTGGCGGTAGGCGTCGCGGTCGCCACCGGTGGCATAGCCCAGGTTGTAACCCACGCCGCCGCCCACCGGCACTGCACGGCTGTAGTTGACCCGCTGCAGGTCTTCGCCTTCCTTGCTGCGCTCCATGCTCAGGGCCAGGGTGCCGCTGAAGTCGATGGGGATCACCCATTGCGCCTGCACCGCCCACTGGCTGTCGCCGACCTCACGGTTGGCCGACAGGTAAATGCTGCTGTTGCCCCACAGCGGCTTGCTCCAGCTCAGGTTGATCAGCCGGGTGCGCGTGCCGTCACCGGCCCGTACATCGAAGTAACCCGCACCCAGACTGCCGAAGCGGTCAAGGTTGAGGCTCAGGGTGACCTGCTCGCTGCGCTGGCTCAGTCGCATGTCGGGGCTGTCTACCCGGCTCAGGTCGGCATAGTCGCCATGGCGTTGCAGGCGCTGGTAACTGAAGCCCATACGCTGGCTGTTGTACTGGTAGCCGAGGGCGACCTGATGGCCTTTTTCACCGTCGAACTGGCTCTGCGCCAAGGCCGCGTTGAGCACACCGAAATTGCCCAGACGCATATTGCCGCCCAGGCCGCCGAGAACCAGCGACTCGGCGGTTTCGACGTGGCTTTCCAGGGTGAAGAAGTCACTGACGCCATGGCGCAGGCTGGCCGAAGCCACGCCGGGGCCGTAGCTGAAATCGCGCACGGCATAGTCGCGGCGCAGGCTGCCGGCAGCCACCGTGAAGTCAGAAAGACCTTTTTGCAGCAGGCTGCTGGTGACATAGAACGGCAACGTGGTGGACACCTGCCGGCCCAGGGCGTCGGTGGTCACCACCACCGCCTCGCCCGCACCGTTGATGAACGGCACGTTGGTCAGTGTGTAAGGCCCAGGTTGCAACTCGGTGGTGCTGGACTTGTAGCCGTTGATGAACAGGTCCAGCGAGGTGGGCACTGCCGCCTCGCCAGCGAACGCCGGCAAGGGATAGGTGACCAGGTCCGGGCGCGCGGCAAAATCCCGCGACAGCTGCAGGCCGCCGACACGCACCGAGCTGGTCCAGGGCAAGGCACCGGTAACGAAATCGCCGGCCTCGTAGGTCAGCAAGCGCTGCTCGTCGGTGAAGCGCCAGGTGGTGTCATAACGCAGGAAACCCTGGCGGCTGTCGTCGGTGACCGCGCCGTTGAACGACTGGCGCCACTGGCCGGTGGTGGCGAAGGTACCCCAGCTGTCGAACAGGCGCAGCTCGTTCCAGGCGGCCAGGTAGGTGCCGCCGTCGTCGGTGTCGTTCAGGTACAGGTCATAGTTGAACAGCGCGCCGAAACTGCTGCGCGCATCGCTGGCCGGGTACAGGTTGCGGTCGCCTACCTGCTGGTCCGGCAGCCACGCGGGCGGTACTTGCAGCAGCAGGCGCTGGTTCTGGCTATCGTAGTCGGTGTGCAGGCCCGCCACGCCGTCCAGCGCCACTTCACCTTCCGGCGCACCCGGCAGCGCGATGCCGGCCGCACGCAGCACTTCACTGTCGAGGAACAGCCGGCCAGCCCGTTGCTGGACGGGCACCAGCTCAGCCCTGGGCACCTGGTTCACCAACAGGTCGAGGTACAGCGTGGCATCGGCGGTGGCGGCGGCTTCGGTGGGCGGCGGCGGCAGGTCGTCGGCCACAGCCAGGCTGGGGCCCAATACGGCCAACCCCAGGTACCAGCGGCGCGTTGCCCGCGACAGCCATTTCACACACGGATTCCGACCATTGCCGGGTCCTCCCTGGCCCCAGAACATCAATCAGTTTCGGGCTCATTGCCCCTGGCGGATCGCTTCGGCAGCCTCCTGGCCGTTCACCCTCCCTTTCAGTACGCCACTGCTGTTGGGTACCACCGGCGCTGGCCAGCGCATGCTGGCGCCGGGCAGCACATAGCCGAGCAGGCCTTCGGCCAAGGGTTTGGCCTGGCTACCCTGCTGCACCACCACGTCCGTGAGGCGCGCGTGCACCGGGCCGGTGTTGCGCAATTCGACATAGGGTTTGCCCTGCACCGTCACCGGCCGCCAGCTCAACTGCGGCTTGCCGACGCCACTGGCGCTGCGTTTGCCTTCCGGGTCCGGCTTGCCCCACAGGCCTTCGCCGTAGACGAACAGCGGCACCGAATAACGCATCTGCAGGCGAATCGCCGCCGTGGCGCCCTGGTTGGCGTTGTCCGTTGGCAGTGGCGAAGGGATTTCGTCGATGATGATGCGGTAGGCTTGCTCCTGGCCGGCCGGCGAGCTGCCGGTGCGGGTCAGGCGGATCAATTGCTTCTGCCCCGGGGCGATGGTGGCCACCGGCGGGCTGCCGATGATCTCGCGCTGCGCCTGGAATTGTTCTTCATAATTACCCTGGCGCCAGGCGAACACCCGCACCTGCAGGCTGGCCGGGGCCGTGCCGCGGTTTTCCAGCCACAGCGCACCGGCCTTCTGGTCCGCTTCCAGTACCGGATCGATCGGCCAGATAAGCACTGAAGTCGCCGCCCCCGCTGGCAAGCTCGCCAGCAGCAATAACCCGATCAAACCCTGCGCCCACTTCGCGCCTGCCCGCATGCCGCTCTCCTTGGTCTAATGTCTGGGGCCCGGTTGTCTCACCAGGTCACCGTCACTTGCACTACATCGGTATAGGTGCCTGCGGGAAGCGTCCCGGTCAGTTGGGTACGCCCATAGACGGGCAGCTTGATCGCGGTTGGGTCGCTGTAGCTCACCACTGCGCTCTGGCCGATGCCCAGGCTCTGGCTGTAGCCCGCATCCTGATAAAGCTGATAGGCCAGCACCTGGGTGCCGCCGCTGCGTTTGAGGTAGCGCGTGCCGCTGGCGGCGTTCTGCCCGCCGTCCAGGCTCATGCTCAGGCTGACCCCCGGCGTGCATTGAAAGGTCACGGTGGTCCCCCCCAACGAGGTACTGAGAATTCCGGTCGACAGCGCCGATTGCGTGCCGTAATTGAGCACGCCATAGCTGGTGACACCGCCCACCACCAAGCAACCTGCGGTGATCGTCGCCGAAACCTGGAACGTGCTGCTGGTCGCGGCGTTCACTGGCGTTGCCAGCAACAGCCCAACCCCCGTGACACAGCCGCCAAGCCAACGGCGCATCGCCGCGGCTCAGAACGACAGCTCGACAGCCACCGTGTCGGTGTAGACCCCGGCCGGCAGGCCGGCCTTGCCGCGTGCCTGGCCGTAGAGGTTGACGGTCTGGGCCACGCCGGTGCTGGTCGGCAGGGTGATGGTGCCGTCGATGGCCAGCAGTTGGGTACGCCCGGTGTCGGTATAGAAGTCGTACGGTACGAAGTTGCCGGCGCCGTCGGCCAGCGCCCGGGTGCCACCGCTCGATGCGCCATCATGGGCGCCCGCGCGCACGCGGATCGCTGGCACCGTGCCGGCCGAGCAGAGGATGCTCATGGCGCCGCCGCCACCGCCCAGCACCTGGCCGTTGGCCGTGGTGAACAGCGCCTCCTGGGTGCCGAAACTGAGGGTACCGAAGTTCAGCCCCGAGGTACCTGTGGTGCCATTGACCTGGCAGGCCGATATCAGCGTCAGGGTCGAGCTGATGGTCCCGGTCACCGTGGCGGCCTGGGCGTGGGATGCCAACGCCAGGCCAAGGCCAGCGAGGATGCAGTGGGTGAGGTTCGTTCGCATCGGAGTCTCCTTGCGTTGTTTACCAGTCCAGGGTCACTCTCAGGGTGTCGCGGTACAGCCCGGCCGGCAGTGCGCGCGGCTGCGCCACCACCACGCCGTAAATCGGAATCGGGACTTGCTCGGTACTGCTGATGGTGAAGGCGCGGGCCTGGCCGATGCCGTAACGGCTGTTGCCGCCCGGGTCGACCGCCAGTTGGTAAGGGATCAGTTCGCGGCCGTTGCTCAGCCTGCGCACACCGTCGTTGCCATTGAGGCCGCCATTGATGCGCACGTTGAAGGCCCTGACCTGTGGCGTGCAGCTGATCTGCAAACTGCCCTCGCCGCCCGCTTCGTCCACTCGGCTGCGCAGCGGCTGGTCCCAGTTCGGGCCGCGCTCGCCAAAGTCCATCAACCCGGGGTTACCGAGGGTCGCGGGCGGCTGGTCGCCGCTGCTGATCTGGCAGGCAGCGCTGATTACCAGGCGCGCCTGGATGAAGCCGGTCGTGGTGCCATGGGCGGTGCCAGCAGGCAACAGCAGAGGGCCAAGGCTGAGCAGCAGGATCGAAGTGCGGTTCATGGCGTGACGTCCTTGTGCATGGTGGCCTCGCTACCAGGTGACCGTGACTTTGAGCAGGTCGGCGTACTGGCCCGCACGCGGTACCCAGGCCAGCTTGTCGATGCGGGCGTAGAGCGGGAGTTCGACCGTGCCGCTGTCGGGCACGCGTGCGGCGTGCGGTTCGCCCACGGCCACCGGCTCGCGCCAGGCGGCGTCGCGGTACAGGCGGTAAGGAATGGGCCGGGCCTGGGTGTCTTCACTGGCCAGAAAGCGCAGCTCACCGGCGCCGCCGTGCTGGCCGCCATCAACGCGCACCTGGTAGTGCGTGTCGGGGTTGCATTCCAGCCGTGGCGGGCGCTGGTTCAGCAGCACGCCACTCAGCGGGGCGCCAGGGCCATCCAGACGTGCGGCAGCGCCCAGGTCGATACGACCCAGGGCCTGTGCGCCCGCATCGCGCTGCTGATTGATCAGCATGCAGCCCCGCTGCACCTGGACCCGCACCTCGACGAGGAAGTCCGCCGCTACGGCACTGCTGCTCAACAAACTGCCGCTCAACCACAGGCCCAACAGCCCGGCCAGAAAGCGTTCCGTCACTTCACGTTCCTTGTTACATGTGTTCTGATTTTGAGCGTAGCAGCCGGGGGCGCAGGCGTGATCGCCAGGCGCCATTCTTTGGGAGTAATAACAAAGGCTTAACGGGCTGAAGCAACAACCCTCAAGATTTTTCTCAAGCACACCGAACCCACGCACGTTCAATGCCTCCAATGGCCATAGGCCGGCAAAGCCGTGCGCATTCTGGTACGGTGCACAGCGACCAACCGGTCGGCATCACACGCATGCGCGCCATGCATGGACGAACATGACAGGAGCGTATTCATTGACGACCGCAGACATCGCACTCGCCGAAGCCGTGGAACGCTGTGCCCAGGAACCGATCCAGGTACCCGGCAGCATCCAGCCCCACGGTTTCATGCTGGTGCTCGACGACCAGGACATGCGCATCCTCCAGGCCAGCGAAAATGTCGAGCGCTGGCTGGGCGTGCCCGCCCAGGCGCTGGTGGGTTGTGCCTTCGCCGACGTGGTCAGCGAGAATTTCGACCTGCGTACCCACCTTGAGCGCCTGCCCAACGACGATGTGTTCCCGTTCCACATCGGCGATGTAGGCCTGCGCCATGGCGCGCTCGATACCGGCAAGCTGCGCCTGCTCGCCCACCGCCATGACCAGGTGCTGATCGCCGAGTTCGAACCCTTGCGCCAGGCCGCTGGCATCAACGACCAGGGTGACTACTACCCGCTGGTGCGCGGCTTCGTCAGCAGCCTGAACAACGCGAGCAACCTACAAGAGCTGCTGCAGCAGACCGTCCTGCAGATCAAGCGCATCACCGGCTTTGGCCGGGTCAAAGCCTACCGCTTCGATGCCGAAGGCAACGGCGAGGTGCTGGCCGAAGTGGCTGACGACGGCTACCCACAGTATCTCGGCCTGTGCTTCCCTGCGTCCGACATCCCCCGCCAGGCCCGCGAGCTGTACCGGGTAAACCGCATCCGCGTGATCGAGGATGCCGACTACCAGCCCTCACCGCTGGTACCGGCCGCCAACCCGCGCACCGGCAAGCCGCTGGACATGACGTTCGCCGCATTGCGCAGTGTTTCGCCGGTGCACCTGCAGTACATGCGCAACATGGGCACCCTGGCCTCGATGTCACTGTCGATCGTGGTCG
The DNA here is from genome assembly GCF_039672635.1 of Pseudomonas sp. P39-UII1. Classification (NCBI taxonomy): domain Bacteria; kingdom Pseudomonadati; phylum Pseudomonadota; class Gammaproteobacteria; order Pseudomonadales; family Pseudomonadaceae; genus Pseudomonas; species Pseudomonas sp. P39-UII1. The sequence continues at coordinate 66,930 of NZ_JBDFPP010000021.1, read as the reverse complement.
ATGGCCAGCTGTGGGGGCTGGTCTCGTGCCACCACCAACAGCCCCGCCCGGTCGACCTGCGCACCCGCACCGCCTGCGAGCTGCTGGCCAGCGTGTTGTCGTTGCAGATCGAGTCGCGCGAGTCCCATGCCAATACGCGAAAACTGCTCGACCTGCGCCAGCACATCGTGCGGATGATCTCCTCCATGGCTGACCATGACAGCGTCAGCGACGGCCTGCGGGCGTTGCCCGAGGTACTGTTGGCGTTCGCCGGGGCCAGCGGCGCGGCGGTGATTTCCGCCGAGCGTTGTGACCTGTTCGGCCAGACGCCCCCTGAAGCCCAGGTAAACGCCCTGGTGCACTGGCTGGGCCAGCGCGATGGCGAAACGGTGTTCCATAGCGACAATGTGTGCCGGGACATCGACGAGTTGCCGGAACTGGCCGAGCATGCCGGTGGCGTGCTGGCGGTGGCCATTTCGCAGATCCATTCCCACTACCTGCTGTGGTTCCGCCCCGAGCAGGTGCGCACGGTCAACTGGGCCGGCCGCCCCGAAAAGCAGCTCAGCCCGCAGGGCGCGCTCAACCCGCGGCACAGCTTCGAGCATTGGCAGGAACAGCTCAGCGGCTACTGCGAACCCTGGGATCCGCTGACCCTCGAGGGTGTGGTGGAGCTGCGCACTGCCGTGCTCGGTATAGTGCTGCGCAAGGCCGAAGAGCTGGCGCAACTGGCCAACGAACTGCGCCGCTCGAACAAGGAGCTCGAAGCGTTTTCCTACAGCGTGTCCCACGACCTGCGCGCGCCGTTGCGGCATATCGCCGGCTACACCGAACTGCTCGGTGAAATCGAAGGCCAAGGCCTGAGCGAACGGGGCCGGCGCTTCCTCACACACATCTCCGAAGCCGCGCAGTTCGCCGGTAGCCTGGTGGACAACCTGCTCAACTTCTCGCAGATGGGCCGTTCGGCGCTGCGCCTGTCGGATGTCGACCTCAATGCCCTGGTCGAGGCCATCCGCCAGGAGCTGGCACCGGACTATGAGGGCCGCGAGATCGTCTGGGAGGTCGCGCCGCTGCCCAAGGTGATCGCCGACCCGGCCTTCATCAACCTGGCGCTGCACAACCTGGTGGCCAACGCCATCAAATACACCCGTGGGCGTGAGCCGGCGCGCATCGAGATCGGCGCGCGGCAACACGCCGATGAAACCGAGGTCTATATTCGCGATAATGGTGTCGGTTTCGACATGGCCTACGCCAACAAGCTGTTTGGCGTGTTCCAGCGTCTGCACCGCATGGAAGACTTCGAGGGCACCGGGATCGGCCTGGCCAGCGTGCGCCGGATCATCGAGCGCCACGACGGCCGGGTGTGGGCCGAAGGCCAGGTCGACCAAGGCGCCAGTTTTCATTTCACCCTACCCCGTCATCCAGAGAACACCTGAGGCACCCGAAAGATCATGCTCAAACCTATCCTGCTGGTCGAAGACAACCCCAGGGACCTGGAGCTTACCCTCCTGGCCCTGGAACGCAGCCAGTTGGCCAATGAGGTCATCGTTTTGCGCGACGGCGCCGACGCCCTCGACTACCTGCTGCGCCGCAATGCCTATGCCGACCGCGACGACGGCAACCCAGCGGTCTTGCTGCTGGACCTGAAGCTGCCCAAGGTCGATGGCCTGGAGGTGCTCAAGGAAGTACGCGCCACGGCGGAGCTACGGAGCATCCCGACGGTGATGCTGACCTCCTCGCGCGAGGAGCCCGACCTGCTGCGCGCCTATGAGCTTGGGGTCAACGCCTACGTGGTCAAGCCCGTGGAGTTCAGGGAGTTCGTCGCGGCGATCTCCGACCTTGGCATATTCTGGGCGGTGCTCAACGAACCCCCACCCGGCTCCCTGCGCCTGAACCGGCGTGGCAGCAACTGAGGCCCGCCGCGAAGATGCAGCCAACGCCGCTCAAACTACTGATGGTCGAAGACAGCTCGATGGATGCCGAGCTGACCCTGCTGAGCCTTGAGCGCAGCGGGTTGCTGGTGCAATCGCGGCTGGTGTTCGACCACATCGCCGCCGAGCACGCCCTGCGCGAAACCAGCTATGACCTGATCCTCTGCGACTGCGTGCTGCCCGGCTCGTCCGGCACCGAGGTGCTGGCCATCGCCCAGCGCCTGGCGCCCGACACGCCGTTCATCTACCTGTCCGGCATCTACGGTGAAGAGCATGCGGTGGAGATGATCCGCCTGGGTGCCACCGACTATGTGCTGAAGAAAAACCTGCCCCTGCTGCCCAAGGCCGTGCGCCGGGCGCTTACTGAAGTACACGAGCGCCAGCGCAGGCGCCGTGCCGAGGAAGCGCTGGCGGATGTCGAGGCACGCGCACGCATTGCCATCGATGCCGCCGGCATGGGCACCTGGGACTTCCGGCCGCATGAGGATCTGCTGGTCTGGGACGACCGCTGCAAAACCCTGTTCGGCCTGCCGGTCGACACCGAAATGACCCTGGATGTGTTCTACGCCGGCATTTACCCCGACGACGTGCCGCGGGTGCGCGAGGCGGTGCAACACGCCATGCGCCCGGACAGCGACGGCTTGTACCGGGTCGAGTTCCGCATCGCCCAGCCCAATGGCATGGAACCGCGCTGGCTGCTCAGCAGCGGCCAGAGCCAGTTTGTCGATGGCCAGTGCACGCGCTTTTCTGGCGTGCTGCAGGACATCCACACGCAACGCCTGGCCACCCAGGCACTCAAGCAGCTCAACGAAATGCTCGGCGAACGGGTCGAGCGCCGCACCCGCGAGCGTGACCGCGCCTGGGAGCTGTCCCAGGACTTGCTGGCGGTGCTCAACAAGGACCTGACCCCGGTGGCCTTGAACCCTGCCTGGGAAGCCAGCCTGGGTTTTTCGCGGGAGCGCCTGAGCCAGACCTCGCTGTTGCACCTGCTGCCCGAAGCCGACCAGGAGTCGCTGCTGACCGAGCTGGCCGCCCTCGCCCATGGCCGCACCAGTGCCCGCTTCGTCGGCCGCATCCAGCATGCCGGTGGCCAGCTGCGCTGGCTGTCCTGGGTGGTGGTGCCGGAAGACACGCTGCTGTATGTGGTCGCGCGCGACATTACCAGCGAGCGCGAAGCGTCCCTGGGCCTGGCCGAAGCCAACCACCGCCTGCGCGAGCAGATCACCGAGCGCGAGCGCATCGAGGCGGCACTGCAGCAGATGCAGCGGCTGGAAGCGGTCGGGCAGCTGACGGCCGGCGTCGCCCACGACTTCAACAACCTGCTCACGGTCATCCTCACCGGCGCCAGCTTTCTTGAGCGGGACCTGGGCAAGAATGACCTGGCCAAAGCCCGCACGCGCCTTACGCACATTCGCGAAGCCGGTGAGCGGGGCGCAAAACTGACGTCGCAACTGTTGGCCTTTTCTCGCCGTCAGCGCCTGGAGCCGGTGCCGCTCAACCTCAACCGCACGTTGAGCGGCCTGGAGGAATTGCTGCGCCGCACCCTGGGCGGCAACGTGTCGGTCCGCCTGGACCTGGACCACAGCCTGTGGCAAGCGCTGACCGACCCGACCCAGACCGAAATGATCATCCTCAACCTGGCGATCAATGCGCGTGACGCCATGCCCGAAGGTGGCCAACTGACCCTCGCGACCCGCAACACGCGGATCGACGCACGCCCGCAACGCCCGGAAGACCCCGAACCGGGCGAGTACGTGATGCTGAGCATCCGCGACACCGGCTGCGGCATGAGCGAGGAAGTGGTGGCCAAGGTGTTCGAACCGTTCTTCACCACCAAGGACATCGGCAAAGGCTCGGGGCTGGGGTTGGCCCAGGTGTTCGGCTTTGCCAAGCAGTCCGGTGGCGGCGTGCGTATCGATACCGAGCCGGGGCATGGCACCCAGGTGGCCGTTTACCTGCCGGCGGTGAAGCACGAGGTGGCGGCTGAACCTGTGATACCGGCTGCCTTGCAGTCGGCCAGCGACAGCGGCCGCGACCGTACGGTGCTGCTGGTGGATGACGACCACCTGGTGCGCGACATGCTCGGCGATGTGCTGCGCCAGTACGGTTACCAGGTGCGCCAGGCGCACAACGGCGAACAGGCGCTGGCCTTGCTGGACGAAGAGATCGACCTGTTGCTGACCGACTTTGCCATGCCCGAATTCAACGGCGCCCAGTTGGCCCACGCAGCACGCGAACGGCATCCGCTATTGCCGGTGGTGTTCTTGACCGGGTATGCGGAGTTGCAGGGGCTGGAGTTGCCCGACAGCCTTGTGATGCAGAAGCCGGTGCAGGCTGAAGAGCTGGCGCGGGTGCTGGATGAGCTGTTGAGGGTCGCCAGGTAATCCCAGGTAATTGATGTTGCCCTCACCGGCCCTTCGCGGGTAAACCCGCTCCTACAGGGACAGCGCTGCGCTTGAGGGCGACGCTGGCCCTGTGGGAGCGCCGCCCCTACAGGATCCCCGCCCAATCAGTAAGTTAGCGTTGGTTCAATGAGAGCGGGTTGATTCGCGAAGCGGCCAGCGCAAACGACGGAAACGACAAAACCCAGCGCCGAGATGATCTGCACCGGGTTGAAATACGTATTTGAAAAATGGCAGGGGCGGCTGGATTCGAACCAACGCATGGCAGGATCAAAACCTGCTGCCTTACCGCTTGGCGACGCCCCTGTATCGGATGCAGCGTTAGCTGCTCTGACCATTCCAACTGAGTGACAACTGGGTTGTTGTCTTGGAATGCGCGGCACTTTAACAACAATCTTTCGACCTGTGAACCCCCTGAAGCAAAAAAAATGCTTTAAAACAGCAAGTTAGTGTTTGGAGGCGGTAAAGCGTAGTGCTGGGCGACCACCCGTCGGTTTTCCGCCGCTTCGCTTCAACACAATCGCATTCCGCCCTTCCAATCAGATAAGCAATCTGCATTGACCAAGGAGGACGCCATGCCTGTTTCCCACGACCTGTACCAGGACCTGCACTACCCCCGCGAAATCGTCCAGCAGCGGCGCCAGCAGGACAAGACCCTCGACCGCCTGCTCGACGAGTACATCGACATCGACAACCAGGTGCTGGCTGCCGAGTCGATTTCGGCGGGCAACTTCCAGGATGACGACCTGCGCCAACTCAAGGAACGCCGCCTGACCGTCAAATACATGATCGAGCGCCAGCTGGAGCGCAAAGTATGACGTATCTGGCCAGGCGATAGATCCGTCGCATTTTTTCCATTAGTCAAATACGCATAGCTCGGGCAAGCTGCAGCCTGCCATTCCTTCGCCCGAGGAGTTTCGCTTTTGTCTGCCTGGATCCCTTCACCGCTACGCCAACTCGGCCAACGCCTGCGCACCGCTTCACCCGCCCAGAGTGAACTGCTTGCGTGGTTTGAAGATAAAGCACGCAGCCGCGGCTATCAGCTCAGCGATGGCCAGCGGCGGGTCATTCACAGCATGGCCGAGCAGCTTGCGCGTTTGCCAGGTGGCGAGCCGCGCAGCCTGTACCTGTACGGCTCGGTGGGCCGCGGCAAAAGCTGGCTGCTCGACGGTTTTTTCCAGGCCGTACCCGTCGACGCCAAACGGCGCCTGCACTTTCATGATTTTTTCGCCCGCCTGCACCAGGGCATGCACCGCCACCGGCTGCTGGACGATGCGTTGGGCGCGACCCTGGATGAGCTGCTGGGCGACTGCCAGGTGCTGTGCTTCGATGAGTTCCACGTGCATGACATCGGTGATGCCATGCTGCTCACCCGCCTGTTCAACGCCTTGTTCGCACGCGGCATCTTCCTGCTGGTGACCTCCAACTACGCGCCAGCGGGGCTGCTGCCCAACCCGCTGTACCACGAACGCTTCCTGCCGGTGATTCGCCTGATCGAGGGGCGCATGGAGGTGCTCGAGGTGGGCGGAGACACGGATTTTCGCAGTTTGCCGGCCAACCGTGAGCACCAGCGGTTTACCCAGGGGCACTATGCCTGGCCGGGCGATGCGGCGCAGCGCCAGGCGCTGAATGTGCCGGACCCGCAGCCGATCATGCTGGAAGTGAACAAACGCAACGTGCGTGCGCTGAGCAGTGACGGCCGGCAGGTGATGTTCGCGTTCGACGACCTGTGCGAACAGCCCACCGCGGTGATCGACTACCTGGTGCTTGCCGGGCAGTACGACGCATGGATCATCGACGGGCTGGATGACCTGTCGGAATGCTCACTGGCGGCGCAGCAGCGCTTCGTCAACCTGGTGGATGTGCTGTATGACCAGGACCGGCAGGTGACGGTGATCGGGCGTCGGCCGCTGGAGGACAGCCTGGGTGGGGCGATTGCCGACCTGATGCGTACGCGTAGCCGCTTGGGGCAGTTGCATCAGGTTGGGCCTGACAGCTCCGCTGGCTGAACAAGCCCCATCGCGGGCGAGCCCGCCCCGCAAAGGCTGCGCCGCCCCTGTAGGAGCGGGCTTGCCCGCGAAGAGGCCAGCAAGGCCACCCATCAACCCGCCCGAGGCAAATCCGCCAGCACCGCCTCGATCTCCCCCAGCACCGCCGGATCATCCAGCGTCGATGGCGGCATATACGCCTGCCCATCGGCGATCTTGCGCAGCACCGCGCGCAAGATCTTCCCGGAACGGGTTTTGGGCAGGCGCTTCACCAACCGCACACGGTTGAAACACGCCAGCGCACCTATCTCCTCGCGCACCCTGCCCACCAGTTCGACCAGCAGCTGCCCCTCGCTGATGCCCTCGCCATCCTTGAGCACCACCAGCGCCAGCGGCACCTGCCCCTTGATCTGGTCATGCACACCAATTACCGCGCACTCGGCCACTGCAGGGTGGCGCGCCACCAGGTCCTCCATCTCGCCCGTGGACAGGCGATGACCCGACACGTTTATCACATCATCGGTACGGCCCATGATGTAGACGAAACCTTCGTCATCCAGGTAGCCGCCATCGCCCGTATGGTAGTAACCGGGGTAGGTGCGCAGATACGCTTGCAGGTAACGTTCGTGGTCGCCCCACAAGGTCTGGCTGCACCCGGGCGGCAGCGGCAGTGCGATGACAATGGCGCCCTGGTGGTTCGGGCCCAGCAAGTGCCCGTCGTCATCCAGCACGCGCACGTGGTAACCCGGCACCGCACGGTTGCTCGACCCCGGCCGCGCCGCGCTGCCGTCCAGGCCCACGCAAGGCGCGGTGACCGGCCAGCCGGTTTCGGTCTGCCACCAGTGGTCGTGTACCGGTTTGCCAGTGACCCGCTCCAGCCATTCATGGGTGCTGGAGTCGAGTTTCTCCCCGGCCAGGAACAACTGGCGCAACGAGCTGAGGTCATGGTTACGGATCAGTTCGCCGTCCGGGTCTTCCTTGCGGATGGCGCGCATGGCGGTCGGTGCGCAGAACAACGCGTTGACCTTGTATTGTTCAACCACTCGCCAGTAGGCCGAAGCATCCGGCGTGCGGATCGGTTTGCCTTCGTAGAACACCGTGGTGCAGCCGCTCATCAACGGCCCGTAGACGATCAACGAATGGCCCACCACCCAGCCGACATCAGATATGCCCCACCACACATCGCCGGCCTGCATGCCATAGATGTGCCGCATGGCATAACAGAGCGCCACCGCGTTGCCACCGTTTTCACGGACGATACCCTTGGGTTTGCCCGTGGTGCCGGAGGTATACATGATGTACAGCGGGTCAGCGGCAGCCAGCTCCACGGGGGGCACCGGCTCGGCACCCGCCAGCGCCTCCTGCCAGTCCAGGTCGCGGCCGGGCTGCAACGGGGCGCGGGCCTGGGGCCGCTGCAGCACCAACACATGCCGGGGCTGGTGGCGAGCCAGTTGCAGGGCGCGATCGACCAGCGGCTTGTACTCGATCACCCGGTCGAACTCCAGGCCACAGGATGCCGTCAGCAGCAGCGCTGGCCGCGCATCGTCGATACGCAGGGCCAGTTCGTTGGCAGCGAAACCGCCAAACACCACCGAGTGCACCGCACCGATCCGCGCACAGGCAAGCATGGCCATGGCGGCCTGGGGCACCATCGGCATGTAGATGATTACCCCATCCCCTTTGCCTACCCCCAATTGGCGCAGCAGGCCGGCCAGGCGCGCCACTTCGTCACGCAGCTGGTAAAAGGTGAACGCCTGCTGCACGCCGGTTACCGGCGAGTCGTAGAGCAACGCCGCCTGCTCGCCACGGCCCAGCTCGATCTGCCGATCAAGGGCCAGGTAGCAACTGTTCAGGCGGCCATCGGCAAACCATTGGTGGGTGCCGTCGGGGTTTTCCTGCAGGGTCAGGGAAGGTTTGCGGTACCAGGCCAGGTGATCGGCCTGCTCTGCCCAGAAGGCGGCAGGGTCGGCAATGGAGTGGGCGTAGCTGTGCTGGTAAGTCATGTTGATGGCAACCCGGTACTTGTTGTTATTGAAGGGCGAATACTGAGTATGGACCGCCACGCCGGGCCCGCCATGGGACTAAAGTCACAACGCATATGCACATTTGCAGGGAGCGCGCAGCCGCCCCATAACAGTGCAAAGGCCGTAGAATAGGCGCCCCTTCAAGCCACAGAGCAGCCCATGGATATCGAGCAGGCCCGAACCTTTCTGGAAATCGTGCGTTGCGGCAGCCTGGTCGCCGCCGCCGAGCGCCTGTTCGTGTCGCAGACGGCCATCACCGCCCGCGTGCAACGCCTTGAGCAACAGCTCGGCTGCCAACTGTTCGTGCGCAGCCGCAACGGCGCCAGCCTGACCAGCGACGGTGAAGCCTTCGTCAGCTATGCCAACCAGCTGGTACAAACATGGGAGGCGGCGCGCCGCGACTTGCCGCTGCCTCAAGGCTGCCAGCAGGTGCTGCACGTGGGCGCAGAGGTAAGCTTGGGCAACCCGATGCTGCTCGACTGGGTCAGCGCGCTGCACCGCGAGCTACCCAGCCACGCCATCCGCAGCGAGGTGAGCGACGGTGAATCGCTGCTGCGCAAGGTGCAGATGGGCCTGCTGGACGCCGCGCTGGTGTACCAGCCAACCTACGGCCCGGGCCTGCAGGTGGAGCAGTTGATGGAAGAGAAGTTGATCCGCATACGCCGGGTCGATCAGCCCGAACCGTATATCTACATCGACTGGGGCGAGGCGTTCCGCCGCCAGCACGATGCTGCCCTGCCCGACTGCGCGCGCCCGGCGCTCAGTTTCAACCTCGGGCCGCTGGCCTTGCAGTTCATCCTCGACCAGGGCGGCAGCGGTTATTTCCGTACCCGCGTTGTGCAGGCGTACCTGGACAACGGCGTGTTCGAGCGGGTACCGCAAGCGCCGGAGTTCACCTACCCGACGTTCATGGTGTACCCCCGCGAGCGTGACAGCGAGGCCTTGCAACAAGCCTTCGCGGTGCTGCGCCGGCAGGTGGCTGCCGGCGCCAGCGATTGGTCACAACGCTGGGACCCGCTGATCTGAAACGCGCCCGGCATCGCTGAGCAACTGGCGCTTGAGGCCGGCAATCAGGTCGGTCTGGGTGATCACCCCAACCAGCTGCTCGCCATCGAGTACCGGCAGGCAGTGCAGGCCTTGTTCGCACAGCAGCGGCAGCAAGCGCTCCAGCGGATGCTGGCTGCCGACACTGACCACTCGCCGGCTCATCACCTGCTCCATGCGCACTGCCTTGCGCCCGAACAGCTGCCGCCAGCTGAACTGGCCACGCTGCATGGCCGGGCCAACCAGGTCGCTGAGGCTGACGATGCCCACCAGCTTGCCCGCTTGCAGCACTGGCAAGGTTTTCAGGTGATGGCTGGTGAGCATCTTCCAGGCTTGTTCCAGGGTGGTGTCCGGCGCGGCGAACTGCACATCGCGGGACATCACCGAGGCTGCGGTGATGCCACCCAGGCTGCGCTGCAAGGCGTGCTGCTCGGTGGCCAGGATGATGCGCTCCAGTTCGTCGCGGGTGACGTCGACGTACTCGCCGATCTCTTCCAATGCCTGGTCCAGGTCTGCACCACTCACCCCGACCCGCTCGCTGGGCAATGGGTCATGGGTGTGATGCAGGTCTTTGCGCGGCGCCGCGCCCTTGGGGTAACGCACACCGGTCAGGCGGTTGTATACGACTGCCACCGCCACCAGGATCAACGCGTTGAGCAGCACTGGCTCAAGCAGGTGGTCGCCCAGCGCCGTAAGCCCCGAGTCGGCCAGCACAGCGCTCACCGCCACGCCGCCACCCGGCGGATGCAGGCAGCGCAACAGGCACATCACCAGGATCGAAATGCCCAGCGCCGCGGCGGCGACCCACAGCTGCGGGCCGAAGCCCTCGCGCATGGCCAGGCCCACAGCGCCGGCCAGGGCATAGCTGCCCAATACCGGCCACGGCTGAGCCAGCGGCCCGGAATGCACGGCGAACACCAGCACCGCCGATGCCGCCAGCGGGCCCAGCAGGTGCAGGGCAATGCCGGGGCCATAGACCATGCTGGTCAACCAACCGGCGAGGAACAGGCCAAGCAGTGCGCCGAGGCCAGCACGCAACCATTGTTTGGGGGGGATATTCAGGGGCGCCGGCAACAGCCGCTGCAGACGACTTTCGGAACGCAAGGCAGACATTGGAATGATCGTGTTCGTGTTTTTTTGATTAAAAAGAAAGCCCAGCCGGATTGGCCTGGGCCCTTAGGGGGCTCCGTCCGTGGAGAGATGGAAACCGCAGGGTTTCGTGAGGGGGATTGTGCCGGTAGGCGGTAGGCTTGGGCCAATTCAAAAAAATGCGGCTGCACTGCAATATTTTTGCAGTGCTGATACGCACGCTTGCCGAATCAACGCGCCTTGCGCGGCAGTTCCATGCTCACCCGCAAACCGCCCAGCGGGCTTTCCAGCAAGGCCAGGCGGCCGCCCCAGGCATCGACGATATCGCGCACGATACCCAACCCCAGGCCGTGCCCCTCGACCTGCTCATCCAGCCGCGACCCCCGCTCCAGCACCTGCAAGCGCTGGCTTTCAGGAATGCCTGGGCCATCGTCGTCGACCCATAACCGGTACCCGTCGGCAGTAGACACGATACCCAGCCGCACCTCGCTGTCCGCCCACTTGCAGGCGTTGTCCAGCAGGTTGCCGAGCAGCTCCAGCACGTCCTCGCGGTCCCACGGCAGCAGCAAGCCCGGCGGCACATCACGTTCGAGCAACAGCCCTTCGCCATGAATCATGCCCAAGGTGGCCAGCAACCCGGGCAGCTCGGCATCACAGTCGAATTGCGCCCCAGGCAGCGCATCGCCGGCAAGCCGCGCCCGGTTCAACTCACGGGCCAGGCGTTGCTGGATCTGCTCCAGTTGTTCACGCAGTTGCGCACGCACCTCGGGCAAGTCCTTGAGACGCTCGCTGGACGCCAGGCTCAGCAGCACCGCCAGCGGCGTCTTCAGCGCATGGCCAAGGTTGCCCAACGCATTGCGCGAGCGGCGCAGGCTGTCTTCGGTATGGCTGAGCAAGTGGTTGATCTGCCCCACCAGCGGCGCCAGCTCACTGGGCACCTCGGCATCGAGTTGCGAGCGCTGGCCTTGCTGCAACTGGGCGATCTGCTGGCGCGCACGCTCCAGCGGGCGCAGCGAGCGGGTGACGGTAATGCGCTGCAGCACCAGCACCAGGATCAACGCCACCAGCCCCATGCCCAGGCCGATCTGCTGCAGGCGCCGGAAGCCCTCGCGCACAGGCGAATAGTCCTGGGCCACGCTGATCGAGATGTCCTGCCCCAAGCGCCGATAGTCAGCCCGCAAGGCAAGCAACTGCTGCCCTTCCGGGCCGAGTTCGTGGCTGTCGGAAAGCCCCGGCGCAGAGGGCTTGGGCATATCAAGGTCCCACAGCGAGCGCGAACGCCAGGTACCCTGGTCGAAATCGATGCGGAAGTAATAGCCGGAGAATGGCCGTTGATAGGCCGCGGAAATGCGCCGCTCATCCAGCTGCAAGCCCGATGGCCCACGCACCAGCGCCACCAGCAGGTTCTCGCTTTCCTTGCGCAGGCCGTTTTCCAGGTAGCGCTGCAAGCCGGCCTCGAACAGCCACAAGGTGAGCTGGGCGAGCACCACGCCCACCACCACCAGCACGGCCACCAGGCCCAGGCTCAGGCGTGCCTGGATCGACTTCACGCGGCGCTCCCGGCGTAGATGTAGCCTTGCCCGCGGCGGGTTTCGATGACGCTGCGGCCGAGCTTGCGGCGCAGGTGGTTGACGTGCACTTCAAGCACATTGGAGTCGCGCTCGGTTTCGCCGTCGTACAGGTGCTCGGCCAGGTGGCTTTTGGACAGAATCTGCTGCGGGTGCAGCATGAAATAACGCAACAGCCGAAACTCGGCGGCAGTGAGCTGGATGTCTACCCCCTCGCGGCTCACGCACTGACGGCTTTCATCCAGGTGCAGGCCGGCAGCTTCGAGCCTGGGCTGGTTGGCCAAGCCCCGGGCGCGGCGCAGCAAGGCCTGGATGCGCAGTTGCAGTTCCTCAGGGTGGAACGGCTTGCTCAGGTAATCATCGGCACCGGCCTTGAGGCCCTCGATGCGCTCGGCCCAGGAGCCGCGTGCGGTGAGGATCAGCACCGGCGTGGCCAGGCCGCCTGCACGCCACTGCGCCAGCACCTCCAGGCCCGGCAACCCCGGCAGGCCGAGGTCGAGGATGATCAGGTCGTAGGGCTCACTCTGGCCCTGGTACACCGCATCACGGCCATCGGCCAACCAGTCCACGGCATAGCCCTGGCGCTGCAGGCCGGCGATCAACTCGTCAGCCAGGGGTACGTTGTCCTCGACAAGCAACAGGCGCATTCAGTCGTCTTCCTCGTCTTTGAGCAGGGCGCCGGTACTGGCGTCGAGCTTGATCTCGCGCACCACCCCTTGCGGGGTCAACAGCTCGACTTCGTATTCGTAGCGATCATCGTCTTCTTCCAGCTCGGCCTCCAGCAGACGCGCCCCGGGGTAGCGCCCCAGGGCGGTCTCGAGCAGTTGTTCGAGCGGCAGGATGATGCCCTTCTGGCGCAGCTGCAGGGCTTCATCCTGGTCCAGGTCGCGGGCCGCGGCCAGGGAGCAGACGGCCAGCAGCGATAACGCCAGGTAACGCGCCGGCCGGGATAAGTGGATCATCAGCGGTCCTGTTCGTCCTTCAGTACTTCACCGGTCTTGGCATCCAGATCGACGTCCCACTCGACGTTCTGCTGGTCACGCAGCTCGACCTTGTAGATGTAGCGGCCGTACTCGTTTTCCAGCTCTGAATCGGTGACGGTGGCGCCTGGGTGCTTGGCTACGGCGGCGGCCTTGAGCTCATCCAGCGACTTGATGGTCTTGGCGTTGACCAGCTTGACCACTTCGTCAGGCTGGACGTCTTTGGCCAGGGCAACGTTGGCACCCAAAGCAAGCGCAGCGGCAGTGAACAGGGCAGTCAAAGTTTTCATGGGTTCTCTCCATCGAGATGTGTAATTTGTCTACGGGGTTAAGATTATCCACCGGTCCTTAACTCAACCTGAAAACAACTGGCGCCATGATAGCGCAGGTAAACTGCGTTGCCTGCTTCGCCGGCAAGCCCGCGCCTACAAGCCCTGGAGTCCAATGAGCGCTATCCATATCAAATTTCCCGCCCTGACCTTCAAGGCCGGCCAGCGTGCCTTGCAGCAAATCCGTGAACGCGGCCTGCAGGCAGCTGATGTGGGCGTGCTGCCGGGTGCGGCGGGTGGGCCCAAGCCCTTGGGCATCCAGGGCCTGGACCTTGCACTGTTCGGTGAATGGCTGCCTTCGGCGCCACGCCAGCGGGCCTTGATCGGGGCCTCGATCGGCTCTTGGCGCTTCGCCAGCGCCTGCCTTGACGACCCGGTCGAAGGCCTGCGGCGCCTGGGCGAGCTGTATACCGAACAAGATTTCGCCAAGGGCGTCACGCCGGCCGGCATAAGCCGCAGCTGCCAACGCATGCTCGACGACCTGCTGCAGGGCCGCGACGGGCAGATCCTCGCCAACCCGCACTATCGCCTGAATATCCTGGTGGTCAAAAGCCATGGCCAACTGGCCCACGACCACCGCGGCCGCCTGGGAATGGGCCTGGGTTCGGTGATCGCCAGCAACCTGCTGGGCCGCGCGCGCCTGGCCCGGCATTTCGAGCGCATCATCCTGCACGACGCGCGCGCTGCGCCGCCGCTCGATGCACTCACCGACTTCCCATCACGCTGCTTGCCATTGGCCCTGGGCAACCTGCGCCATGCCCTGCTGGCGTCTGGGTCGATCCCGATGGTGATGGAAGGCGTGCGTGACATTCCAGGCGTTGGCAGCGGCACTTACCGCGACGGTGGCCTGCTCGACTACCACCTCGACTTGCCCTACCGCGGCGACGACCTGGTGCTCTACCCGCATTTCACCGACAAGGTGGTGCCCGGCTGGTTCGACAAGGCCCTGCCTTGGCGCAGGGGCGACGCCACGCGCCTGCAAAACGTGCTGCTAATGACGCCGTCGCCGCAGTACCTGGCCGCCCTGCCCTTCGGCAAGCTGCCCGACCGCAACGACTTCAAGCGCTTCATGGGCGATGCCGCCAGCCGCAAGCGCTACTGGTACAAAGCCATTGCCGAGAGCCAGCGCTTGGGCGACGAGTTGCTGGAACTGATCGCCACCGGGCGGTTGCATGAACGCCTGCAAGCCTTGTAACGGCCATGCTGGTAGACTGCGCGCATTACTGATTCACGCAGAGTTATAAAAGTGGAAATCTTCAAGGAATTTACATTCGAATCGGCCCACCGCCTGCCCCACGTCCCGGCTGGCCACAAATGTGGCCGCCTGCACGGCCACTCGTTCAAGGTCGGCCTGCACCTGACCGGCCCGCTCGACCCGCACACCGGCTGGATACGCGACTTCTCTGAAATCAAGGCGATCTTCAAGCCGATCTACGAGCAGCTGGACCATAACTACCTGAACGATATCCCTGGCCTTGAAAACCCTACCAGCGAAGTGATCGCCAAGTGGATCTGGGACCAGGTCAAGCCGCTGCTGCCGGAGTTGTCGAAGGTGCGTATTCATGAAACCTGCACCAGCGGCTGCGAATACAGCGGCGATTGATTGGCGCCGCGCTAACCGAGCACGGGGTCAAGGTTTGGCAACGAGCGGGCGAGGGTGAGGAGGCACGCAAGGGTTGGATACCTGCAGGCTGAACTGGCCACGCTCGCCGCGACGGTTGTTAAGGTATGCAACCTGCTCGACCTTTCGCCTCACTTGCCGACCGTCCGCGCTGTAGAGCTTCATGTTCAAGAACAATTGCCCTTCTTGCAGCCGCTGCGGATCCAGGCCAGGGATGTGCCACAGTGGCGTTTGTCGCCCGGCGGTCAGCTCGTACAGTACCGTATCCAGATCGATAGGCGAGTCGACGGGTAGCGCCACGGATGTCCCGAAGGGGTCTCGCAACGCAAGCCTGGGCGGGTCGTCCTTGAGCACACCGGCATCCGAGCCCGCCGAGTAAAAGCCCAGGTAACCGTTGCGACTGACGTCGAGCCAGTATTGCAGTGAAGGCCAGCGGTCCACGTTATTGCCCTCATATGCCGGGCGGATCTCGTAAACGAAGCCTGTTGCAAGTCGATAGACACCAAACCAGAAACTGTCACAAAACGCACGCTGACGACCCTCGCCGGGCCACAGCTGGTCAAGCAGGAAGGATTGCAACATTTCTTCGCCGTAGTCCAGGCTGGTCATCAGCCAACCATCGTCACCGTTCCAATCATCGAATTCGGCCCAGAACGGCCGGGTAATTTCATTATCGTCAAACTGGGCAGCCCGCAACGGTGCATCCAGCAATTGCCAGCGGCATGTCGCGGTAAAACTCAGCAGCGGTTCAAAATACAGGTTCGCCATCATCGGTACTCCATACGCTCGATAAAAACGCACAATGGCGCCTTTTCAATGCATGGAGCAGGAAGAAGGCTTACCTCAGCTCGGCACGCAGGAAGGCAGGGGCTATATAGCGCTGGTAATGCGCCTCGGACAGCAGGAAGAATTCGCGGTCGATGGCATCGCGCAACTGCGGCAGATCCCAATCGCGGAATTCAGGCATCAAGGCCATCCCATAGGCCTCCAGGTCGCGAATCATCCGCGCCCCGCGGGCAATCAGCTGATACGCCCAGCAGTATTCGGACTGCTGCTCGACAAAACGGATCGAACGCTGCTGCAGCTGCTGGCGCAGCAAGCCTTTGTCGAACACTTCCAGCTTGGCCATCATCACCTGCGCCAGCAGCTGCTCCAGGCGCAGCCACACAGCGCGCTTCTGCGCCTCGTCATAGCCATTCCAGTGGATCACTTCATGGTGGAAACGCTTGCAGCCACGGCACACCGTGTCTCCATACACCGTGGAGCAAAGGCCGACGCAAGGGGTCTTGATGGATTGGTTGGACATGAAAAAACAACGGCTTGGCGGTGGAACACAGGCCCATGTTAGCCCTTTGTCTAACCACGGTCACTCGTTAAAGTCATGTTCGCCGCCTTACCTTCCGCGACAATTTGCCGTAGAATCATCCCGCCTTTTCAAGGCAACAATGTCCGTTGGAAGCTGTTTTCAAAGCGTCACGAGCACAGTTAATCCGGTAGAACGGCGTTGGCCCGGGCCATGCACCCTCGCATGCCCGCGCCAGCCCTCATCAGCTCCCCGTTCTGCAGGCGTAAAACTTTGAAAGCAGCTTCTGTAAGGATTCTCTGCGACCCTGGCTGGGCGGCCCAAGAAGCCGTGATTGCGCATGGGTGCAGAGAATGCTGGATGAGCGTCCCGGACTCCCTTTAGGGACCACTGATGAGGGTAATAACTGTGCTTGAAGCCTACCGCAAACACATCGAAGAGCGTGCCGCCCTGGGTATCGTGCCCCAGCCGCTGAACGCCGAACAAACTGCAGGCCTGGTCGAGCTGCTGAAAAACCCGCCAGCCGGCGAAGAAGCCTTCCTCGTAGACCTGATCACCAACCGCGTACCACCAGGGGTCGATGAAGCTGCCTACGTCAAGGCCGCTTTCCTCTCCGCCGTGGCCAAGGGCGAAGCCAAGTCCCCGCTGATCGACCGCAAGCTCGCCACCGAGCTGCTGGGCACCATGCAGGGCGGCTACAACATCGAAACGCTGGTCGCGCTGCTGGATGACGCCGAACTGGGCGCCGTCGCGGCCGAAAAGCTCAAGCACACCCTGCTGATGTTCGATGCCTTCCACGACGTGGCCGAAAAAGCCAAGGCGGGCAACGTCCACGCCAAGGCCGTGCTGGAATCCTGGGCTGCTGGCGAGTGGTTCACCTCGCGCCCTGCCATCGCCGACAAGTACACCCTGACCGTGTTCAAGGTGCCTGGCGAAACCAACACCGACGACCTGTCCCCTGCGCCAGACGCCTGGTCGCGCCCTGACATCCCGCTGCACGCCCTGGCCATGCTGAAAATGGCCCGTGACGGCATCGAACCAGAGCAACCAGGCTCGGTCGGCCCACTGAAGCAGATCGAAGCGGTAAGGGCCAAAGGCTTCCCGGTCGCCTACGTCGGTGACGTGGTCGGTACCGGTTCGTCGCGTAAATCCGCCACCAACTCGGTGCTGTGGTTCTTCGGCGACGACATCCCGTACGTGCCGAACAAGCGCGCCGGCGGTTTCTGCTTCGGCACCAAGATCGCCCCGATCTTCTACAACACCATGGAAGACGCCGGCGCCCTGCCGATCGAATTCGACTGCACCAACCTGGCCATGGGCGACGTCATCGACGTGTACCCGTACAAAGGTGAAGTGCGCCGCCATGGCAGCGATGAGCTGGTCACCCACTTCGAACTGAAAACCGAAGTGCTGCTGGACGAAGTCCGCGCTGGTGGTCGTATCCCGCTGATCGTTGGCCGTGGCCTGACCGAAAAAGCCCGTGCCGAGCTGGGCCTGGGCCCTGTCGATCTGTTCAAGAAACCGGAGCAGCCTGCCGCTTCGACCAAGGGCTTCACCCTGGCGCAGAAGATGGTCGGCCGTGCGTGCGGCCTGCCAGAAGGCCAAGGCGTGCGCCCAGGTGCCTACTGCGAGCCGAAGATGACCACCGTCGGTTCCCAGGACACCACTGGCCCGATGACCCGCGACGAGCTGAAAGACCTGGCGTGCCTGGGCTTCTCCGCTGACCTGGTGATGCAGTCGTTCTGCCACACCGCGGCCTATCCGAAGCCGATCGACGTCACCACCCACCACACCCTGCCAGACTTCATCCGCACCCGTGGCGGCGTGTCGCTGCGCCCAGGCGACGGCATCATCCACAGCTGGCTGAACCGCATGCTGATGCCGGACACCGTCGGTACCGGTGGTGACTCGCACACCCGCTTCCCGATCGGCATCTCGTTCCCGGCCGGCTCCGGCCTGGTGGCCTTCGCTGCCGCCACCGGCGTCATGCCGCTGGACATGCCAGAGTCGATCCTGGTGCGCTTCAAGGGCAAACTGCAACCGGGCATCACCCTGCGTGACCTGGTACATGCCATCCCTTACTACGCCATCCAGAAGGGCCTGCTGACCGTCGAGAAGAAGGGCAAGAAAAACGCCTTCTCCGGCCGCATCCTGGAAATCGAAGGCCTGGACGAACTGACCGTCGAGCAAGCATTCGAGCTGTCCGACGCCTCGGCCGAGCGTTCCGCTGCCGGCTGCACCATCAAGCTGCCGGAAAAGGCCATCGCCGAGTACCTGCAGTCCAACATCACCCTGCTGCGCTGGATGATCGGCGAAGGCTACGGCGACCCACGCACCCTGGAGCGTCGCGCCCAGGCCATGGAAGCCTGGCTGGCCAACCCTGAGCTGCTGTCGGCCGACGCCGATGCCGAGTACGCTGAAATCATCGAAATCGACCTGGCCGACGTCAAGGAGCCTGTGCTCTGCGCGCCAAACGACCCGGACGATGCCCGCCTGCTGTCTTCGGTACAGGGCGAGAAGATCGACGAAGTGTTCATCGGTTCGTGCATGACCAACATCGGCCACTTCCGCGCTGCCGGCAAGCTGCTGGAGAAGGTCAAGGGTGGCATCCCTACCCGTCTGTGGCTGGCTCCGCCAACCAAGATGGACGCTCACCAGCTGACCGAAGAAGGCTACTACGGCATCTACGGCAAGGCCGGTGCGCGCATGGAAATGCCAGGCTGCTCGCTGTGCATGGGTAACCAGGCACGTGTGCAGACCGGTTCGACCGTGGTTTCCACTTCGACCCGTAACTTCCCGAACCGCCTGGGCGACGCGACCAACGTGTACCTGGCATCGGCCGAGCTGGCTGCTGTCGCTTCGATCATCGGCAAGCTGCCGACCGTCGAAGAGTACATGCAGTACGCCAAAGACATCGACAGCATGGCTGCCGACGTCTACCGCTACCTGAGCTTCGACCAGATCGCCGAGTTCCGCGAGGCTGCGGCCAACGCCAAGATCCCGGTTGTTCAAGCGTAAGTAGCCGTAAGCTGTAAAAAAACCCCGGCAGAGATGCTGGGGTTTTTTATTACTCTTTCAGGCCTCTTCGCGGGGCAACGCAACCTCAAATCACAAACAAGTCCACAAACCGGTGCACCGCCGTAGCCTCGAGCTTCTGCTGGTCCGTGCACAGTTCGAAGATCTGCTGACAGCGCTGCCGCGCAAACCGCGTCGCCAGGTTCTCCCTGAACTTCGCCTCCAACAGCGGTATGCCCTCCCCGCGCCGGCGCCGGTGCCCAACCGGGTACTCCACCACCACCTGCTCGGTGCTGCTGCCATCCTTGAAAAACACCTGCAAACCATTGGCGATGGAGCGCTTGTCCGCCTCCAGGTACTCACGGGTGAACCGCAGGTCCTCCACCACTTCCATTTTTTCGCGCAAGCGGTCGATGCTCGGGTGGGCCGCGTGAAAAGCGTCCTCGTAATGCTCTGCCACCAGGTAACCAAAAATCAGTGGCACCGCCACCATGTATTGCAGGCAATGGTCACGGTCGGCGGCGTTGGCCAACGCACCGACCTTGGAGATGATGCGGATCGCCGACTCCTGGGTGGTGATGATGATGCGGTCGACTTCATGCAGGCGATTGCGCACCTGCGGGTGCAGGCTCACCGCAGCCTCGCAGGCAGTCTGGGCGTGGAACTCCGCCGCGAAGCTGACCTTGAACAACACGTTTTCCATCACGTAGCTGGCCAAGGGTTGCGGCAACTTAAGTGTTTGTTGGGCGGAAGGCTTGAGCGCCAGGTCCTTGTTGGTGTGGCTGAAGGACACGTCGTAAAACCCCCACTGCGGCGCCGTCAGCACGCCAGGCACACCCATCTCGCCCCGCAGCGCGATATCGGCCAGGCGCACTCCCCGGCTCGAAGCATCACCTGCAGCCCACGACTTGCGCGAGCCGGCATTCGGCGCATGGCGGTAGGTGCGCAGCGCCTGGCCATCGACGAAGGCATGGGACAAGGCCGAGAGCAGTTGTTCGCGGTTGGCGCCCGTCAGCTTGGCGCACACCGCGGTGGACGCCACCTTGACCAGCACTACGTGGTCGAGGCCCACCCGGTTGAATGAATTTTCCAGCGCCAGCACGCCCTGAATCTCATGCGCCATGACCATGGCTTCGAGCACTTCGCGCATCAGCAGCGGGGCTTCACCGTTTGCCACGTGCTTTTGCGAAAGGTGATCGGCCACGGCCAGGATGCCGCCCAGGTTATCCGAAGGGTGGGCCCACTCGGCGGCCAGCCAGGTGTCGTTGTAATCCAGCCAGCGCACCGTGCAGCCGATGTCCCAGGCAGCCTTGACCGGGTCCAGGCGGTAGCTGGTGCCAGGCACGCGGGCCCCATTGGGCACCACGGTGCCTTCCACCAGCGGCCCGAGGTGCTTGGTGCACTCAGGGAAGCGCAGGGCCAGCAGGCCGCAGCCCAGGGTGTCAATCAGGCAATTGCGCGCAGTGTCCAGCGCTTCGGGCGACTCCACCCGATAGCTGAGCACATAGTCGGCAAGGGTTTGCAGCACCTGGTCGTAGTCAGGGCGCTCGTTCAGGTCTACGTTGGCGCTCATATGCAGCTCCTGTGAATTCAGGGCCGCAAGCGGCCCCACTCATCCAAAGCCAAGCGCAGTGATGCCTCAGAAGCTATCGCCAGGCACCCTCACCCAGCCTTCCATCAGCACGCGAGCACTACGGCTCATGATTGCCTTGGTCACCGTCCATTCACCCTTCACCTGGCGAGCCTCGGCGCCAACCCGCAGCGTGCCGGAGGGATGACCAAAGCGCACGGCACTGCGCTCGCCCCCGCCTGCAGCGAGGTTGACCAGTGTGCCAGGGATGGCAGCAGCGGTACCGATGGCCACAGCGGCGGTGCCCATCATCGCGTGGTGCAGCTTGCCCATGGACAATGCGCGCACCAGCAGGTCGATGTCAGCCACCGCAACCGCCTTGCCACTGGACGCAGTGTAGGTGCTTGGCGGCGCAACGAAAGCCACCTTCGGCGTGTGCTGACGCCCGGCAGCCTGGTCGACATGCTCGATCAAGCCCATGCGCACGGCGCCGTAGGCACGTATGGTCTCGAAGCGCGTCAGCGCCTGGGCATCACCGTTGATGGCGTCCTGCAGTTCGGTGCCGGTGTAACCGATATCGGCGGCATTGACGAAAATGGTCGGGATACCCGCATTGATCAGGGTGGCCTTGAACGTGCCGATGCCAGGCACCTCCAGGTCGTCCACCAGGTTACCGGTGGGGAACATCGCCCCACCGCCACCGTCTTCGTCGGCGGCCGGGTCAAGGAACTCAAGCTGCACTTCAGCCGCCGGGAACGTCACACCGTCGAGCTCGAAGTCGCCGGTTTCCTGCACCTCACCTCCGGTGATCGGCACGTGGGCGATGATGGTCTTGCCGATGTTGGCCTGCCAGATGCGCACCGTGGCCACGCCATTGCGCGGAATGCGCGCCGGGTCGACCAGGCCGCTGCTGATGGCGAACGCGCCAACGGCGGCGGACAGGTTGCCGCAGTTGCCACTCCAGTCAACGAAGGCCTTGTCGATGGCGACCTGGCCGAACAGGTAGTCAACGTCGTGTTCGGGCTTGCTGCTGGGCGAGAGGATCACGGCTTTGCTGGTGCTGGAGGTGGCGCCACCCATGCCGTCGATCTGCTTGGCGTAAGGGTCGGGACTGCCGATGACGCGCAGCAGCAGTGCGTCGCGGGCCGGGCCGGGGGCCCGGGCCTGTTCGGGGAGGTCCTGCAGGCGGAAGAACACGCCTTTGCTGGTGCCGCCGCGGATGTAGGTGGCGGGAATCTTGATTTGGGGTGCGTGTGCCATTGCTGTGCTGTCCTGTTCGAAAGTGCAATATGCCTTGGGGCCGCTGCGCGGCCCATCGCCGGCAAGCCGGCTCCTACAGGTGCGGCGCAAGCTTCGAAACAACGCTGCAGGTGTAGGAGCCGGCTTGCCGGCGATGGGCTGCGAAGCAGCCCCAACCACTCAGGCCGAAGCTTCGAGGAAGTCCTGGGCAAAGCGCTGAAGCACCCCACCCGCCTCGTAGATCGAGACTTCCTCGGCGGTATCCAGCCGGCAGGTCACCGGCACCTCGACCCGCTCACCATTACGGCGGGTCACCACCAGCGTCAGCGTTGCACGCGGCTTGCGCTCACCGAGCACGTCATAGGTTTCGCTGCCATCCAGGCCCAGGGTCTTGCGATCGGTACCCGCCTGGAACTCCAGCGGCAGCACGCCCATGCCCACCAGGTTGGTGCGGTGAATGCGCTCGAAGCCCTCGGCCACGATCGCCTCGACACCCGCCAGGCGCACGCCCTTGGCCGCCCAGTCGCGCGATGAACCCTGACCGTAGTCGGCACCGGCAACGATGATCAGCGGCTGCTTGCGCTGCATGTAGGTTTCGATGGCTTCCCACATGCGGGTCACTTTGCCTTCCGGCTCGATGCGCGCCAGCGACCCCTGCTTCACGCTGCCGTCGTCCTTGCGCACCATTTCGTTGAACAGCTTGGGGTTGGCGAAGGTGGCACGCTGCGCGGTCAGGTGGTCGCCGCGGTGGGTGGCGTAGGAGTTGAAGTCCTCTTCCGGCAGGCCCATTTTCGCCAGGTATTCGCCAGCGGCGCTGTCGAGCATGATGGCGTTGGAGGGCGACAGGTGGTCGGTGGTGATGTTGTCCGGCAGCACCGCCAGCGGGCGCATGCCGCGCAGGCTGCGCTCACCGGCCAAGGCACCCTCCCAGTAAGGTGGGCGGCGAATGTAGGTGCTCATCGGGCGCCAGTCGTACAGCGGTGCGACTTTCGGGCCACGGTCTTCCTCGATGGCGAACATCGGGATGTAGACCTTGCGGAACTGCTCCGGCTTGACCGCAGCGCGCACCACCGCGTCGATCTCTTCATCGCTCGGCCAGATGTCCTTCAGGCGGATTTGCTTGCCATCGACCACGCCCAGCACATCCTTCTCGATGTCGAAACGGATGGTGCCGGCGATGGCATAGGCCACCACCAGCGGCGGCGATGCGAGGAACGCCTGCTTGGCGTACGGGTGGATGCGCCCGTCGAAGTTGCGGTTGCCCGACAGCACGGCGGTAGCGTACAGGTCGCGGTCGATGATCTCCTGCTGGATCACCGGGTCCAGCGCACCGGACATGCCGTTGCAGGTGGTGCAAGCGAACGCGACGATGCCGAAGCCCAGTTGCTCCAGCTCTTTTTCCAGGCCGGCTTCTTCAAGGTACAGCTGCACAGCCTTGGAGCCCGGCGCCAGCGACGACTTGACCCACGGCTTGCGGGCCAGGCCGAGCTTGTTGGCGTTGCGCGCCAGCAGGCCGGCGGCAATCACGTTGCGCGGGTTGCTGGTGTTGGTGCAGCTGGTAATGGCGGCGATGATCACCGCGCCGTCCGGCATCTGCCCTGGCACGTCTTGCCATGCGCCGGCAATGCCCTTGGCCGCCAAGTCGCTGGTGGCCACCCGGGCGTGCGGGTTGGACGGCCCGGCCATGTTGCGCACCACGCTCGACAGGTCGAAGTGCAGCACCCGCTCGTACTCGGCGTTGGCCAGGGCGTCAGCCCACAGGCCGGTGGCCTTGGCGTAGGTTTCGACCAGGTTGACCTGCTGTTCTTCACGGCCGGTCAGCTTGAGGTAGTCGATGGTCTGCTGGTCGATGGCGAACATCGCTGCAGTGGCGCCATATTCCGGCGCCATGTTGGAGATGGTCGCGCGGTCGCCGAGGGTAAGGGCACGCGCGCCTTCGCCGTAGAACTCGAGGTAGGCACCCACCACCTTCTGCTTGCGCAGAAACTCGGTCAGGGCCAGCACCAGGTCGGTGGCGGTGATGTTCGGCGCCAGCTTGCCGCCCAGCTCGACGCCGACGATTTCCGGCAGGCGCATCCACGAGGCGCGGCCCAGCATGACGTTTTCAGCTTCAAGGCCGCCTACGCCGATGGCGATTACACCCAGGGCGTCGACGTGCGGGGTGTGGCTGTCGGTGCCGACGCAGGTGTCGGGGTAGGCAACGCCACGGTCGCTGTGGATCACCGGCGACATTTTCTCCAGGTTGATCTGGTGCATGATGCCGTTGCCGGGCTGGATCACGTCGACGTTCTTGAACGCTTTCTTGGTCCAGTTGATGAAGTGGAAGCGGTCCTCGTTGCGACGGTCTTCGATGGCGCGGTTCTTGTCGAACGCCTGCGGATCGAAACCACCGCACTCGACGGCCAGCGAGTGGTCGACGATCAGCTGCACCGGCACCACCGGGTTGACTGCGGCCGGGTCACCGCCTTTGTCGGCGATGGCATCACGCAGGCCGGCGAGGTCCACCAGTGCGGTCTGGCCGAGGATGTCGTGGCACACCACGCGGGCCGGGAACCAGGGGAAGTCGAGGTCGCGCTTGCGCTCGATCAGCTGGCCCAGCGAGGCATCGAGCGTTGCCGGGTCGCAGCGGCGCACCAGGTTTTCGGCCAGCACGCGGGAGGTGTACGGCAGGCTGTCGTAGGCGCCGGGCTTGATTGCCTCGACCGCGGCGCGGGCGTCGAAATAGTCCAGGGCGGTGCCTGGCAGGGCTTTGCGGTGTGCGGTGTTCATATAATTATCGGGCTCGGTCACGGTAATCGGTGGCAGTTCGGGCCATTGGGGGCGCTAAGCGCCCCTTTCGCGACACAAGGCCGCTCCCACAGGGGAACAGCCCTGGATCGCGAAGGCCTGCAACTTAGCGCTGCTCGATTGGCACGAACTGGCGCTGTTCGACGCCGACATATTCGGCGCTCGGGCGGATGATGCGGTTGTTGGCGCGCTGCTCGAACACATGCGCCGCCCAGCCGGTCAGGCGCGAGCAGACGAAGATCGGGGTAAACAGCTTGGTCGGGATGCCCATGAAGTGGTACGCCGAGGCATGGTAGAAATCGGCGTTGGGGAACAGGCGCTTCTGCTCCCACATGGTCTTGTCGATGGCCTCGGAAACCGGGTAAAGCACCTTGTCACCCACCTCGTCGGCCAGCTGCTTCGACCAGCCCTTGATCACCTCGTTGCGCGGGTCGGACTCTTTGTAGATGGCGTGGCCAAAGCCCATGATCTTGTCCTTGCGCTCAAGCATGCGCAGCAGCTCGGCGGTGGCCTCCTGCGGGGACTGGAAGCGCTCGATCAGCTCCATCGCCGCCTCGTTGGCGCCGCCGTGCAGCGGGCCGCGCAGCGAACCGATGGCGGCCGTGACACAGGAGTACAGGTCGGACAGGGTCGAGGCGCAAACGCGGGCGGTGAAGGTCGAGGCGTTGAACTCGTGCTCGGCGTAGAGGATCAAGGATACGTTCATCACCTTGACGTGCAGTTCACTTGGCTTCTTGCCGTGCAGCAAATGCAGGAAGTGGCCGCCGAGGGTGTCTTCGTCGCTGGTGCAGTCAATGCGCACACCGTGGTGGGTGAAGCGGTACCAGTAGCACATCACCGCCGGGAACAGGGCGAGCAGGCGGTCGGTCTTGTCGCGTTGGGCCTCGAAGGTCAGCTCCGGCTCCAGGGTACCCAGCACCGAGCAACCGGTGCGCATCACGTCCATCGGGTGGGCGTCGCGCGGAATGCGCTCGAGCACTTCCTTCAGGGCCTGAGGCAGGTCGCGCAGGCCTTTGAGCTTGTGCTTGTAGTCAGCCAGCTCGGCCTGGGTCGGCAGCTCGCCGTACAGCAGCAGGTAGGCGACTTCTTCAAATTCGGCTGCAGCCGCCAGGTCGCGCACGTCATAACCCCGGTAGGTCAGGCCGGCACCGGCCTGGCCGACGGTCGACAGTGCGGTCTGGCCGGCCACCTGGCCACGCAGGCCTGCGCCACTGAGTACTTTTGCTTCGGCCATGGTGTTTCTCCTTTCTTGAATTTGTTATGGATATCTTTCTGGCTAAATTCGGGTCGCCTGTACCGGCCCTGTCGCTGGCAAGCCGGCTCCCATAACACGCTGTGCAAGGCTCAAGCTTGGCGCCCTACCTGTGGGACCCGGCTTGCCGGCGATGGGGCCAGCACTGGCTCAACCTTTTTTCTGCGCAAACAGGGCATCGAGGCTCTGTTCGAACGCGTGGTAACCAATGGCATCGTAGAGCTCCATGCGGGTCTGCATGGTGTCGATCACGTTCTTCTGCGTGCCGTCGCGGCGCAGCGCGGTGTAGACATTCTCGGCTGCCTTGTTCATGGCGCGGAAGGCCGACAGCGGGTACAGCACCAGCGACACATCGACCGCCGCGAGCTCTTCGGTGGTGTACAGCGGCGTGGCACCGAATTCGGTGATGTTGGCCAGGATAGGCGCCTTCACCCGGTCGGCGAAGGTCTTGTACATCGAGAGTTCAGTGATGGCTTCCGGGAAAATCATGTCGGCACCGGCCTCGATGCAGGCGGCGGCGCGGTCCAGCGCGGCATTCAGGCCTTCGACGGCCAGGGCATCGGTACGCGCCATGATCACGAAGCTGTCATCGGTACGGGCATCCACCGCCGCCTTGATCCGGTCGACCATCTCCTGCTGGCTGACAATCTCCTTGTTTGGCCGGTGGCCACAACGCTTGGCGCCTACCTGGTCTTCGATGTGGATGGCGGCAGCGCCGAACTTGCACATGGAGCGCACGGTACGCGCAACGTTGAAGGCCGAGGCGCCAAAGCCGGTGTCGACGTCCACCAGCAGCGGCAGGTCGCAGACATCGGTGATGCGGCGCACGTCGGTCAGTACGTCATCAAGGCCGGTGATGCCCAGGTCCGGCAGGCCCAGGGAGCCTGCCGCGACACCGCCCCCAGACAGGTAGATGGCCTTGAAGCCGGCGCGCTTGGCCAGCAACGCATGGTTGGCGTTGATCGCACCAACCACTTGCAGGGGGTGTTCGGCGGCAACGGCGTCGCGGAAACGCTGACCGGGGGTGCTCTTCACAGTCATTTCTCACCTCGTGGGCTATTGTTGTTGGCGTCCAGATAGTGACGCTCGATATTGCGCTTGGACGCGCCGATGTGGCGGCGCATCAGGAGTTCGGCCAGCTCGCCGTCACGATCAGCGATGGCATCGAGAATACGGTGGTGCTCGGCAAAGGCCTGGCGCGGGCGGTTGGGCGTGGCGGAGAACTGGATGCGGTACATGCGCACCAGCTGGTAGAGCTCGCCGCAGAGCATCTTGACCAGGGTCTGGTTACCGCTGCCCTGGATGATCCGGTAATGGAAGTCGTAGTCGCCCTCTTGCTGGTAATAGCCCAGCCCGGCCTGGAACGC
Source organism: Pseudomonas sp. P39-UII1 (assembly GCF_039672635.1). Lineage (NCBI taxonomy): Bacteria > Pseudomonadati > Pseudomonadota > Gammaproteobacteria > Pseudomonadales > Pseudomonadaceae > Pseudomonas > Pseudomonas sp. P39-UII1. The sequence continues at coordinate 39,445 of NZ_JBDFPP010000021.1, read as the reverse complement.
GGCGTCGCGCTCGTGGGTGTCGAGCACCCGGCGCAGCTCGTCGATGTCGCCCTGGCTCATGCGCTCGGCAGCCAGGCGGCACGCCATGCCTTCCAGCGATTCGCGAATTTCGTATAGCTCGATCAGCTCGGCGTGGTTCAGCGACACCACTCGGGCCCCCACATGCGGCACCCGCACCAGCAGGCGCTGGCCTTCCAGGCGGTGGATGGCCTCGCGCAGCGGGCCACGGCTGATGCCATAGGTGCGCGCCAGCTCCGGCTCGGAGATCTTGCTGCCCGGGGCGATCTCACCCTTGACGATGGCCGCCTGAATACGCCGGAAGACATTCTCGGACAGGGTTTCCGTTTCGTCTGCCAGAGCAGGGCTGGGGTTGCTGAGGTCCAGCATATTGTCGACACCTTGCTAATCGCTTGAGCAGAAACTAGCGAATACCGCGCTTCCCGTCAAAGACAAAATGAACATTGTCGACAATCGTCTAAGAGCGAACTAACCCGCTGCGCGCGCTGTCTGATCGCGATGCGCTGGCGTCAAGACATCGGCGTGATAGAATGCCGCGCCTCCAACGGAGTATGGATAGCGTATCTGTCATTTATTCATGTTGTTGACAGATGAACCGAGGAAGCTTGCGCAGTACCTGCCAGTCGCCTTGCCCCGAATCTTGCACAGCACCGCGCCAGGACTATGAGACTTACACCCGTTTTATTGCTGTTATGCCTCACCCTGCTGCCGGCCCTTGGCCAGGCGGCGGGCAAGACCGTATACGGTCTCAACGAATACGCCCGCCTTGGCGACCTGGACCTCGAGGTGGCCGCCAAGCTCGACACCGGTGCCAAGACCGCGTCCTTGAGTGCCCGCGACATCAAGCGCTTCAAGCGCAACGGTGAGAGCTGGGTGCGCTTCTACCTGGCCATCGACGCCGCCCATTCGCACCCGATCGAACGCCCGCTGGCCAGGGTCAGCAAGATCAAGCGCCGCGCTGGCGACTATGATTCGGAATCGGGCAAGGCCTATACCGCCCGGCCGGTCATTGAACTCGAAATCTGCATGGGCCAGGCCCTGCGCACCATCGAAGTCAACCTCACCGACCGCAGCGCGTTCCAGTTCCCGCTGCTGATCGGTTCCGAGGCGCTCAAGCACTTCGACGCGCTGGTCGACCCAAGCCTTAAATACGCGGCCGGCAAACCTGCCTGTGCCACCGACGCTCCTAAAGCAGAGTAATCCCGATGCGCTCTCTTACCCTCCATCTGAAAGTCCTGATCACCGTACTGGTGTTGCTGGGCGTGGCGGTCACGGCTTATCAGATCTTCTTCCTCGGCATCCCGGTGACCGAGGACGAAACCGACGACCTGTGGAACATCGACGCCAAGGTCGAGTTCGTCGCCAGCACCAAGGACCCGGTCAAGGTACAGATGTTCGTGCCGCCGCTGAACCGCGACTACGTCAGCCTCAACGAGAGCTTCATCTCCAACAACTACGGGGTCAGCGTCAACCGTGCCGATGGCAACCGCAAGGTGACCTGGTCGGCCCGCCGCGCCAGCGGCAACCAGACCCTCTACTACCGCCTGGTGCTGACCAAGCGCTACAGCACCGAAAAGACCACCGTCAAAGGCCCGACCTTCCGTGACAGCCTGGCGGTCGAAGGCCCCGAGAAGATCGCTGCCGAAGCCCTGATGGCGCCTATCCGCCAGCATTCGGCCGACGTCGAAACCTTCGTCAGCGAGACCATCAAGCGGGTCAACAACCTCAACGACGACAACGTCAAGCTGCTGCTGGCCGGCGACACCTCGTCGATGAAAAAGGCCCAGGTCATCGACCTGCTGCTGTCGATCGCCCACGTGCCGATGGAGAAGGTCCACACCATCCGCCTGGTCGCCGATACGCCGCAAACCCCTGAGCTGTGGCTGCGCAGCTTCAACGGCAACGACTGGCTCTACTTCAACCCGGACACCGGCGAGCAGGGCCTGCCCAGCGACCGCCTGCTGTGGTGGACCGGTGACGATAACCTGATCACCGTCGATGGCGGCAAGAAAGCCAACGTCACCTTCAGCATGAACAACAGCGAGATGAACGCCATCCGCCTGGCCAAGCTGACCGACGAGAACACCGACGCCGACTTCCTCGAATACTCGCTGTACGGCTTGCCGCTGCAAACCCAGCAGACCTTCATGATCATGGTGATGATCCCGATCGGCGTGCTGGTGATCCTGGTGCTGCGCAACCTGATCGGTATTCAGACGCTGGGCACCTTCACCCCTGTGCTGATCGCCCTGGCCTTCCGTGAGACGCAACTGGGCTTCGGCATCGTGTTGTTCACGGTGATCACGGCGTTGGGCCTGTCGTTACGGTCCTACCTCGAGCACCTCAAGCTGCAGATGCTGCCACGCCTGTCGGTGGTGCTGACCTTCGTCGTGGTGCTGATTGCCGCCATCAGCCTGTTCAGCCACAAGCTGGGCCTGGAGCGCGGCCTGTCGGTGGCGCTGTTCCCGATGGTGATTCTGACCATGACCATCGAACGCCTGTCGATCACCTGGGAAGAACGCGGTGGCGGCCATGCCATGAAAGTGGCCATCGGCACCCTGTTCGCCGCGTCGCTCGCGCACCTGCTGATGATGGTGCCGGAGCTGGTGTACTTCGTCTTCACCTTCCCGGCGGTGCTGCTGATTCTGGTGGGCTTCATGCTGGCGATGGGCCGTTACCGCGGCTACCGCCTGACCGAGCTGGTGCGCTTCAAGGCATTCCTGAAGAAGGCTGACGCCTGATGTTTGGCCTGATCAAGACGTGGAAAGCCCTGGAGGCCCGGGGCATCATGGGGATCAATCGGCGCAACGCGGACTATGTACTGAAGTACAACAAGCGCAGCCTGTACCCGATCGTCGACGACAAGATCATCACCAAGGAGCGCGCACTGGCCGCCGGCATTCACGTGCCGGAAATGTACGGCGTGATCGAGACCGAGAAGCAGATCGACAAACTTCACGAGATCATCGGCGGGCGCAACGACTTCGTCATCAAGCCGGCCCAAGGCGCCGGCGGTGACGGCATTCTGGTGATTGCCGACCGCTTCGAAGATCGTTACCGCACCGTCTCGGGCAAGATCATCAGCCACGAGGAAATCGAGCACCAGGTCTCGAGCATCCTCACCGGCCTGTACTCGCTGGGCGGGCACCGCGACCGCGCGCTGATCGAATACCGGGTAACCCCCGATCAGATCTTCAAGAGCATCAGTTACGAAGGCGTACCGGATATCCGCATCATCGTGCTGATGGGCTACCCGGTCATGGCCATGCTGCGCCTGCCGACCCGCCAGTCCGGCGGCAAGGCCAACCTGCACCAAGGCGCCATCGGCGTGGGTGTGGACCTGGCCACTGGCGTGACCCTGCGCGGCACCTGGCTGAACAACATCATCAGCAAGCACCCGGACACCACCAATGCGGTGGACGGCGTGCAACTGCCGAACTGGGACGGCTTCATGAAGCTGGCAGCTGGCTGCTATGAGCTGTGCGGCCTGGGCTACATCGGCGTGGACATGGTGCTGGACCAGGACAAAGGGCCGCTGATTCTCGAACTCAACGCCCGCCCTGGCCTGAACATCCAGATCGCCAACGACACCGGGCTGACCCAGCGCACCCATGCCATCGAAGCACACATCGAGGCACTGGCCAAGGAGGGTGTGACCGAGGATGCCGAGCAGCGCGTGCGCGTGACACAGAGCCTGTTCGGCCACGTGCATCCGCGCTGAGCCAGTAACGACGGGGCCCGCTTCGCGAGCCCTTCGCGGGGCAAGCCCGCCCCCACAGGTAGGGTGTTGCGCCAAAGGTGCACGCTGTACTTGTGAGCGCGGGCTTGCCCCGCGAAGGGGCTGCAAAGCAGCCCCGGGCCGCAACCCAATGGTTGAATGTCGCGCCCAGTGCTAGGCGCATTTCCTGCACAGGTCTACAATCGCCCTCCTCGCTTTTACATCGCCGTCCACACTGATGCCGACCTGCACGCTTTACCCCCTGCCCTACCAGCCCGACCCTGCCGCCTATTTCGCCCGCCTGCGCCAGGCGCCCGGGGCGATCTTGCTCGACAGCGCCCGCCCCGGCGCCGAGCGAGGCCGCTTCGACCTGCTCAGCGCCTGGCCACTGCAACACCTGCAGGCCCAGCCCGGCGAAACGGGCCGCGCCTTCCTGCAGCGCCTGCGTGACGGCCTGCAGCAACTGGGCGACGCGCAGCTGCCCGACGGTATCGAGCTGCCGTTTGCCGGCGGCCTGATCGGCTACCTGAGCTACGACTTCGGCCGCCGCCTGGAGCATCTGCCCAGCCTGGCCGTGGACGACCTGGGCCTGCCCGACGCCCAACTGGGGCTGTACGCTTGGGCGCTGGTCACCGACCATCTTCTGGGTACCAGCCAGCTGGTGTTCCACCCTGGCCTTGCCACTGAAGAACGCGAACGCCTGATCGCCCTGTTCGAAGCATCCGACAGCGCTACGGCTGGCGATTTCAACTTGCTCGCGCCGATGCAAGGCGATCTGCAGCCCGAGCACTATCAGGCGGCATTCGATCACGTACAGCGCTATATCCAGGCCGGCGACTGCTACCAGATCAACCTGACGCAACGCTTCCGCGCCCCCTGCAAAGGTGACCCGTGGCGCGCCTACCAGGCCCTGCGCAAAGCCTGCCCGACGCCATTCTCCGGCTACCAGCAACTGGCCGACGGCAGCGCACTGCTGAGCTTCTCCCCAGAACGCTTCATCCGCGTCAGCCAAGGCCAGGTGGAAACCCGGCCGATCAAGGGCACTCGCCCGCGCTCGGCCGACCCGGCCATCGATGCGCGCAACGCCGAGGAGCTGCGCCACAGCCCCAAGGATCGTTCGGAAAACCTGATGATCGTCGACCTGCTGCGCAACGACCTGGGCCGCACCTGCCAGATCGGTTCGGTGAAAGTGCCCGAGCTGTTCAGCCTGGAAAGCTACCCCAACGTGCATCACCTGGTCAGCAGCATCACCGGCCAACTGGCCAGCGACAAGGACGTACTGGACCTGATCGGCGACAGCTTCCCCGGTGGCTCGATCACCGGGGCACCGAAAATCCGCGCCATGCAGATCATCGATGAACTGGAGCCCAGCCGCCGCGCGCTGTATTGCGGCTCGCTGCTGTACGTGGATGTGCGCGGCGAAATGGACAGCTCCATCGCCATTCGCAGCTTGCTGGTGAAGGATGGCCAGGTCAGTTGCTGGGGCGGCGGCGCAGTGGTCGCGGACTCCGACTGGCAGTCGGAATACGAGGAGTCGATTGCCAAGGTGCGGGTGCTGATGGAAACCCTGCAAAGCCTCTGAGGCGGCGTCTACTCCGCCATTTTTTGTTACCATCACCTCATTACGAGCGCACAGCGCCACAGCCTAGATGGAAACCGCCTGATGAGCCAACCCTTCGACGTCGCCGCCCTGGCCGCGACCTACGCCAGCAAGTCCCCCCAGGACATCCTCAAGCTCGCCTTCGAACATTTCGGCGACGATCTATGGATCTCGTTCAGTGGCGCCGAGGACGTGGTGCTGGTCGACATGGCCTGGAAGCTGAACAAGCAGGTCAAGGTATTCAGCCTCGACACCGGCCGCCTGCACCCCGAGACCTACCGTTTCATCGACCAGGTGCGCGAGCAATACAACCTGCCGATCGAAATCCTCAGCCCTGACCGCGCCAAGCTCGACCCGTTCGTCAAGGAAAAAGGCCTGTTCAGCTTCTACAAGGACGGCCACGGCGAATGCTGCGGCATCCGCAAGATCGAGCCACTGCGGCGCAAACTCGCCACCGTCAGCGCCTGGGCCACCGGCCAGCGCCGCGACCAGAGCCCGGGTACCCGCAGCCAGGTCGCGGCGCTGGAAATCGACAGCGCATTCTCCACACCCGATCACACCCTGTACAAATTCAACCCACTGGCGCAGATGACCAGCGCGGAAGTCTGGGGCTACATCCGCATGCTCGAGCTGCCGTACAACAGCCTGCACGAACGCGGCTTCATCAGCATCGGCTGCGAACCGTGCACACGCCCGGTATTGCCAAACCAGCACGAGCGCGAGGGCCGCTGGTGGTGGGAAGAGGCGACCCAGAAGGAATGCGGCCTGCACGCCGGCAACCTGATCAGCAAGGCCTGATTCGCAGGCAAACAAAAACCGGCCCTTGGGCCGGTTTTTTCATGCGGCCCGTACTCAGTGCACCGGCAACTCGACGCCTTCGAACAGCTCTTCGAGTTCCTGCTTGTTGTGGCACTGGATGGCCTTGGCCATCACTTCACGGGTCAGGTGCGGGGCGAACTTCTCGATGAAATCGCACATGAAGCCGCGCAGGAAGGTGCCGCGACGGAAGCCGATCTTGGTGATACTGGCTTCGAACAGCTCGCTGGCGTCCAGGGCGACCAGGTCACTGTCGAGCTTGGTATCGACCGCCATCTTGGCCACGATGCCCACGCCCAGGCCAAGGCGCACGTAAGTCTTGATCACGTCGGCGTCGGCGGCAGTGAATACCACTTTCGGCGTCAGGCCGCGATGGTTGAACGCTTCGTCCAGTTTGGAGCGGCCGGTAAAACCGAACACGTAGGTGACGATCGGGTATTCGGCAACCGCCTCCAGGGTGAGCTTCGGCAGCTTGGTCAGCGGGTGGCCCTGCGGCACCACCACGCAGCGGTTCCACTTGTAGCAGGGCATCATGATCAAGTCGCCGAACAGCTCCAGCGCCTCGGTGGCGATGGCGAAATCGACGGTGCCGTCAGCGGCCATTTCGGCGATCTGCATGGGCGAGCCCTGGTGCATGTGCAGGGCCACTTCCGGGTACTGCTTGATGAAGCTGCTGATCACCGGCGGCAGTGCGTAGCGCGCCTGGGTGTGAGTGGTGGCAATGGACAGCGTGCCCTTCTTCTCGTTGGAGAACTCCTGGGCGATCTGCTTGATGCTCTCGACCTTGCGCAGGATTTCGCCAGCGGTATTGATGATGCGCTCACCCGCCGGCGTCACGCGCGTCAGGTGTTTGCCGCTGCGGGCAAAGACTTCAACACCCAATTCATCCTCGAGCAGGCGGATCTGCTTGCTGATCCCCGGCTGAGAGGTATACAGACTCTGCGCCGTCGCGGAGACGTTGAGGTCGTGGTGCGCCACTTCCCAGATGTAGCGCAGTTGTTGAAGCTTCATAGGTTTCCCTCGAATCAGCGGTAAGTCAGCGGCAGCAGGCAGCGACGAGATATAACTATATTAGTGGTTAACGAAATAAAACTAGAACTATTTTGTTACACGCCGCGCCGAAATAGCCTACTGCCAGCTTCACGTTTTCCTACGGCCGAGATGCTGCGAGAGCGGCACCATGTACACCGGCACCGGTGACAACTGCAGCAAACGCACCGCCGTGCGGCCAATCGGCACATCCACCCCGGCGCCAGCACTGTGGCTGCCGAAGATCAGCAGGTCGACACTCAACCGCTGCGCCTGCTCGAGGATCACCTGCGCGGGGTCACCCTGACGCACCCGTACCGCCTTGATCACTGCAAGATCCGCGTCCTCGCCCAATTCCTCGCGAAAGTTCTCCAACACCCGCTGCTCGATGTTGGCCATCACGGTATTGACGCCCTCGCTGTGCAGTTCATCCAGCGTCTGTTCGTCGAGGTAGCTCTGCAGGAGGGATTCGGCGAACTGGCCCATCGGTTCCACCGCGTGAATCACGTACAGCTCCGCGCCAAAGGTGCGGGCCAAGGCCAGGGCATGTTGCATCACGAAAGGGGCATAGACACCGAGGTCGGTGGCGTACAGCATGGAGCGGATCATTCGACCTCCTCGACTGCCGTTGCGGCAGAGCAAGCTACAGCTTAGCAGCGCGCCGCAGCCTCGCCTGGCCGTCTGGCGCACTGCTGCCGCGGGCTGCAGGAGGGTTCAGCCAGCGCGATTGGCGCGGTCGATAAAGGCCAGCGCCTGGTAAAGCATCTGCATGCGCGGCAGGCTGCAACCCGCCGCGCGTGCCCGGGCCAACGGCTCGGCATAAATGGCCTGCAGTTCCAGAGGGCGTTGCCCGGCGTGATCGTGGTACATGCTCGGCCAGTAGTCAGGCATCTGCTCGGTGACACGGAACAGGTGGTCGGCATAGCCCGCGGGCAGTGCATGGCCACAGGCTGCAGCACCCTGTACCACCTCAGCCATCAACGCCTGAATGAGTTCGCGCGTGTCGCTGTCAGCCATCAACGGCGTGGTGCTGGCACCCAACAACACCGACAGGCCATTGTAGGGCACGTTCCACACCAGCTTCTGCCAGCGGGCCTGGCCAAGGTTGTCCATGGCCTGCGAGTCGACACCGGCGGCACGCAGCAGCGCGGCCCCTTCCTCGACAATCGCAGCACCGCCATCCTCGGCCGGCCCACTGTGATACCCCAGGTTGACCGCCCCCAGCGCCTGATGGCGGATCACACCCGGGCTCAGGCGGTTGACGCAGATAAAGCACAGGCCGCCCAGCAGGTGCAGGCTGCCCGGCAAGGCCGGCCGCAACTGCTCTTCCACCCCCAGCCCGTTCTGCAGCAGCACCACCTTGGCATCAGCTGCGGCCGCCTTTGCAATCAGCGGTGCAAGCTCGGCATTGCTGGTGGCCTTGGCGCCCACCAGCAGCCAATCGCACGGCGGCATGTCGGCGGCACTGGCATAGGCCTGCACCGCCAGTTGCACATCCCCATGCAGCGCGCTTTCCAGCTTCAGGCCTTGCTCGCGAACCACGGCGTATTCGCTTCGCAACAGAAAGTGCACATCGAAACCGGCGCGCGCCAACATCAGCCCATAGAAGCCTCCGATGGCACCACTGCCAATAATGCCGATGCGAGGTTTGCGAGGGCTCATGGGGAACTCCTGATTAGATATTGGTGCGCTTTTTTACACCTTTTTGGGCGTTTAGCGCACCCTAATGGCAGCACAGGGCTGTTGCAGCAGGGAAAAACCCTGTACGGCCGCGGCATAGACCATTGTCGCGCCACCTGTAACGCGCTAAGGTTCGGCTCCCCGCTGCGAACATTCTTGCTGCTGGGCCGCACGGGGATTGCTGGCGGCCGGCACCGTGACCTGACGAGTAACACGATGGCTGATTTACCGATCGACGACCTTAACGTTGCCTCCAACGAGACCTTGATCACCCCCGATCAGCTCAAGAAGGAAATCCCCCTCAGCGCCAAAGCCCTGCAGACCGTGACTGCCGGCCGCGAAGTGGTGCGCAATATCCTCGACGGCAAGGACCATCGCCTGTTCGTCGTAGTCGGCCCGTGCTCCATCCACGACATCAAGGCCGCGCACGAGTATGCCGATCGCCTGAAGGTGCTGGCCGAGGAAGTTTCCGACACGCTGTATCTGGTGATGCGCGTGTATTTCGAGAAGCCGCGCACCACGGTCGGCTGGAAAGGCTTGATCAACGACCCGTACCTGGATGACTCGTTCAAGATCCAGGATGGCCTGCACATTGGCCGCCAGCTGCTGCTGGACCTGGCCGAAAAAGGCCTGCCGACTGCCACCGAAGCGCTCGACCCGATCTCCCCGCAGTACCTGCAGGACCTGATCAGCTGGTCGGCGATTGGCGCCCGCACCACCGAGTCCCAGACCCACCGTGAAATGGCCTCGGGCCTGTCCTCGGCGGTCGGCTTCAAGAACGGCACCGATGGCGGCCTGACCGTGGCCATCAACGCACTGCAATCGGTGTCCAAGCCGCATCGTTTCCTCGGTATCAACCAGGAAGGCGGCGTATCCATCGTCACCACCAAGGGCAACCCTTACGGCCATGTGGTGCTGCGCGGTGGCAACGGCAAACCAAACTACGACTCGGTCAGCGTCGCCCTGTGCGAACAGGACCTGGCCAAGGCCAAGATCAAGGCCAACATCATGGTCGACTGCAGCCACGCCAACTCCAACAAGGACCCAGCCCTGCAGCCGCTGGTCATGGAGAACGTCGCCAACCAGATCCTCGAAGGCAACCAGTCGATTATCGGCCTGATGGTCGAAAGCCACCTGAACTGGGGTTGCCAATCGATCCCGAAAAACCTGGAAGAACTGCAATACGGTGTATCGGTTACCGACGCCTGCATCGACTGGGCCGCCACCGAGAAGACCCTGCGCAGCATGCACGCCAAGCTCAAGGGTGTACTGCCCAAGCGCCAGCGCGCCTGAGCTTCGCTCTAACCAAAACGCCGGGGCCGCTTTGCGGCCCCGGCGTTTATAGATGTGCGGCTTGTGCTGCAGCGCTCAAGCCTTGCTCGAGTGGCGCTGCTGGCGCTCTATGTAACGCTCTACATAAGAGCACGAAGGGATCACCGTGTAACCCATCTGGTCGGCGTACTCCAGGGCCTTTTCGGTCAGCGCTGCAGCAATACCACGGCCGCGCAGGGCGTTGGGTACGAAGGTGCGATAGATATCCAGCGTCTGCTTGCCCAGGTCCATGTACGTCAGGTAGGCACGATGACCGTCCACGTTGGTCTCGAACTGATGACCGGCCTGGTCATGGTGGATGGTCAGCGCTTCAGTCATCACTACTCCTCGCAGGTCATTTCGGCTGACCCTTACCTTAACCGATAGTGGTTTTATCCGGCGAAGGAACCTCTACGCCACCTCATGCCCCTTGGACCGCGGGCGGTTTGCAATGGTTCTACCGGACCGGGCCACCAAATAGTAGGCGCGACAGGCGGGATTGCTCAAGGTGGCGGCTGTTAAAAAGTAGCAGTAACAGGGGGAAACCCATGCCCTGCGCGCCCCGCAACAACAGCCGGATGTTCATGGGCTTAAGACGCTGACGGACCGTTTAAGTCACCCTTAGTTCAACAAAAAAGTTCCCGTACTACAAACGCTTGCGACACCTGCACGGTTTTTTCAGAAAACGCCTGCAAATCGTGACGGCAACGCCATCAGCAACAATTTTTTTGCAGTTCTTGCGCTCAGTCAGTTTACTTACTACAAGTAATGGGTACTATGTACGCCGGCCAGTTTCTCTTTCCTGAGAAATGGCTATTTAATAGAAAGTCCTTGAAGGGGAACACGATGAACAACGTTCTGAAATTCTCTGCTCTGGCTCTGGCCGCAGTTCTGGCTACCGGTTGCAGCAGCGTATCCAAAGAAACCGAAGCTCGTCTGACTGCGACTGAAGACGCAGCAGCTCGCGCTCAAGCTCGTGCTGACGAAGCCTACCGTAAGGCTGACGACGCACTGGCAGCCGCTCAGAAGGCTCAGCAGACCGCTGACGAAGCCAACGAGCGCGCTCTGCGTATGCTGGACAAAGCCAGCCGCAAGTAATAATCCTCACGGATTGTTAAGAAGCCGATCCACTTGTGGGTCGGCTTTTTTATTGCCGTAACAAAAGCATATGGCGCACATGAAAAAGCCTGCGCCAAGGGTTAACCTGGCGCAGGCTCCGGATGCGTCGCTTAAGGCTTACTGCAACTCTGGCGGGATGCTCGACACCATCGGTGCTGCACCCTGGTTATCGACCGGCACGGCAATTTCAACCGGCATGCCATCTTCGGCGGCGACCACATCGCGCACCATGTCCCAGTTCATGCGCAGGTTGTTTGCCAGGTCTTCACGCTTGAGCAGGGCATTGATGACCGCAGTGTGCTTGTCCACCACCGACGGGTTGCCTTGGTCATCAAGCGGTGTGTGCGCCTCGAGATATACCTTGCCGCCACTGATGCCGAACTTGTAGGGCTCGTTGATGATACGCACCGGCGTCCCCACCGGGACCATCTTCGACAGTTCAAGCACATTGTTGTTGAGCATGCGGAAGCAACCATGGCTAGTGCGCATGCCGATGCCGAACTTCTTGTTGGAACCGTGGATCAGGTAACCGGGCACACCCAGGGTGAACTTGAACGGCCCCAGCGGGTTGTCCGGGCCTGCTGGCACCACAGTGGGCAGGATGTCACCGTCGGCGGCGTGCTCGGCACGGATCGAGGCTGGCGGGGTCCAGGTCGGGTTCGGGGTCTTGGCGGTGATCTTGGTGTTGGCGATGGGCGAGCCCCAACCTTCACGGCCGATGCCCAATGGGTAGGTGTGGACTACGTTCTGCCCTTTCGGGAAGTAGTACAGACGGTATTCGGCAAGGTTGATGACCACCCCTTCACGCGGCCCGGGCGGCAGCACGTAACGGGTCGGCAGGATGATCTCGGTACCGGCGCCCGGCAGCCAGGGGTCGACACCCGGGTTGGCGGCGATCATTTCCAGATAGCCGAGGTCGTTGGCGGTGCCGATGTCGGCGAAGGTGTCCTCGTACTTGGCCTTGATCACCTGCACCTGGCCGACGACGTCTTCACCGGGCGGCGGCAGCGGCAGCTCCAGTGCAACGGCGGGGCCAGCTACCAGCAGGCTGGCCAGGGTCAGGCAACGGGTGACGGCGGGAAAGCGCGGCAACATCCGGTAAATCCTTCGAAAGGTGGGACAAGAGGATCGATTGTACACCCGCCCCGAGCCAAGCGGGAGGCATTGGCGGCCTTCAAGCGTTTCAGATGATGAAAGGCGCGAGGAGTTCCTGCGCGAATGGCCCTTTCAGAGCTCTGGCCAGACCGGGCGCATGCCGCGCCGCTGGGCGTCGAGGATCGCCCGGCACAGGTCGCACAGGCGGCCATCCCGGTAGATCGAGCGCTGCACGCCAGACCAGCGCGGTTGTGCCGGCAGCAGCCCGCCGCACAGGGTACGGTCGACCGGCACTCCCAACTCGAGTTGGCGGGCGGCCAGATGGACGCGGATTTCCTGGCAAGCGAACAGGTCGAGCTGCTCATCGGGCTCGATCAGTTGGTAGGCATACAAGGACCAGGCAGGGCGCGGCATTGGGGGCTCTCGAAACGGGGGGCGCAACATTATCCGAAAGCCGGCCCCGTTTAAAGCGTCACAGCAAGGGTTTTATCGCCGGCCAGGCATTTTCCAGCAACCGCTGCTGCGCTCCTTGCGCCGGGTGGATGCCGTCGGCCTGCATCAGCTCGGGCACACCCCCTACGCCCTCGAGGAAAAACGGCACCAACGGCACCTGCTTTTCCGCCGCCAGCTGTTCATACACCTTGGCAAAGGCCGTGGTGTAGCGCACCCCGTAATTGGGTGGCAGGCGCATCCCCAACAGCACCACCTTGGCACCCGATGTGCGCGAGCGCTCGATCATCGAAGCAAGATTTTGTTGCAATTGCTCTGGCGGCTGCCCCCGCAGGCCATCGTTGCCGCCCAGCTCCAGTATCACGAGGCTTGGCTTGTGCGCTGCAAGCAGCGCCGGCAGCCGCGCCTGGCCGCCTGCACTGGTGTCGCCGCTGATCGACGCATTAACCACCTGGTCGTCGAAACCTTCGTCCTTGAGCCGGGTCTGCAACAAAGAGACCCATCCTTGGCGGGTATCCAGGCCAAAACCGGCGCTGATACTATCGCCGACAATCAGCAGTGTTCCCGCCGCCGCGCTCTGGGCCAGGCAATACAGGGCCAGACCGGCACTCAACCACCACACTCGCATTGGATTCTCCATGGGCCCCAGCATTCTCGTTGCGCAGAACCTTAGCAAAGTGGTCCCCAGTGCGGAAGGTGACCTGACCATCCTGCACGCGCTCTCCCTCGACCTTGCCCAAGGCGACAGCCTGGCCATCGTCGGCGCTTCAGGCTCGGGCAAGTCGACCCTGCTGGGGCTGCTCGCCGGCCTCGACCGCCCAAGCGCCGGGCAGGTGACCCTCGCCGGGCATGACCTGGGCCCGCTGGATGAGGACCAGCGCGCCCGCGTGCGCGCCGAACACGTCGGTTTCGTGTTCCAGTCGTTCCAGTTGCTCGACAGCCTCGACGCGCTGGAAAACGTAATGCTGCCGCTGGAACTGGATGGCCGCCGCGATGCCCGCGAACAGGCGCGCACCCTGCTCGAGCGTGTTGGCCTGGGCAAGCGCCTGACCCACACGCCCCGCCAGCTGTCCGGCGGCGAGCAGCAACGGGTGGCGATCGCCCGCGCCTTCGCCGCCCACCCTGCGGTGCTGTTTGCCGACGAACCCACCGGCAACCTCGACAGCCACACCGGTGAGCGCATCAGCGACCTGTTGTTCGAACTGAACAAGGAACGCGGCACCACGCTGGTCCTGGTGACCCATGACGAACGCCTGGCCAGGCGCTGCCGACGCCTGATCCGCCTGGAGGCCGGGCACCTGGTGGCGCCGGTGGAGGCCTGATGACACACATGCCGTTGTCTCGCCTGTGCGGCCTGGCCTTGCGCCAGCTGCTGCGCGATATCCGCGCCAGCGAAGTACGCGTGCTGTTCTTCGCCCTGCTGGTGGCCGTAGCGGCCAGCACCGCCATCGGTTATTTCGGTGCCCGCCTGAACGGCGCCATGCAGTTGCGCGCCAGCGAGTTCCTCGGCGCCGACCTGGTATTGCAAGGCAGCGCCCCGGCGCGTGACGACCAGGTCAACGCCGGCAAGGCGCTGGGGCTGCGCCACGCCCAGGTCGTGGAGTTCACCAGCGTGGTCGGTGGCGACAGCGGCATTCAGCTGTCGAGCATCAAGGCCGCCGATGGCGCCTACCCCTTGCGCGGGCAGGTCCGCAGCGCCGCCGCACCCTATGCCGAGGAAACACCGGGCGGCGGCCCGGCCCCGGGCGAGGTGTGGATCGAGCCGCGCCTGCTGGCGGCCCTCGGGCTGAACATTGGCGACAGCATCGACGTCGGCATGAAAAACCTGCGCATGAGCCGCGTGCTGACCTACGAGCCAGACCGCGCCAACAACTTCTACAGCCTGACCCCGCGGGTGATGATGAACCTGGCCGATTTGCAGGCCACGGGGGTCATTCAGCCGGGTAGCCGGGTCAGCTATCGCGACCTGTGGCGCGGCGATGCGCAAGCCTTGGCGCACTACCGCGAAGGGCTGAAAAAGAACCTGGCAGCCAACCAGCGCCTGCTCGACACCCGCGATGGCAACCGCCAGATAGGCGGTGCCCTGGGCAAGGCCGAACGCTACCTGAACATGGCCAGCCTGGTGGCGGTGCTGCTGGCGGGCGTCGCCGTGGCCATGTCGGCCAGCCGGTATGCGACGCGCCGCCTCGACGCCAGCGCCCTGCTGCGCTGCCTTGGGCTTTCCCGCCACCAGGCGCTGGGGCTCTACTGCCTGCAACTGGCGATGCTCGGGCTGGTAGCCGCACTGGCGGGTGCCCTGCTCGGCTGGTTGGCGCAACTGGGCTTGTTCCGCCTGCTACACGGGCTGCTGCCGAGCGTGGTGCCACCGGGTGGGGTCGCGCCCGCACTGGCCGGCATCGCCACTGGCCTGGTCGCCCTGGCCGGCTTCGCCCTCCCCCCGCTCGCCGCCCTCGGCCAGGTGCCGCCGCTGCGCGTACTGCGCCGTGACCTGCTGCCGGTGCCGACCAGCAGTTGGCTGGTGTATGGCGCCGCCCTTTTCGCGCTGGGGCTGATCATGTGGCGCCTCAGCCTCGACCTGCTGCTGACCTTCGCCCTGCTCGGTGGCGGGCTGATTGCCGCGCTGGTACTGGGCGGCCTGTTGCTGCTTGGCCTGCGCAGCCTGCGTAGACTGCTGGCCGGCGCCCCACTGACTTGGCGCCTGGGCCTGGGCCAGCTGCTGCGCCACCCCCTGGCGGCCGCTGGCCAGGCACTGGCGTTTGGCCTGATCCTGCTGGCGATGGCACTGGTCGCGTTGCTCCGCGCAGAGCTGCTGGACACCTGGCAGGCACAGCTACCCAAGGATGCGCCCAACCATTTCGCCCTGAATATTCTGCCCGACGACCGCGAGCCTTTCGCCCAGCGCCTGCGTGACGTCAATGCGGCCTCGGCACCGTTGTACCCGGTGACACCTGGCCGGCTTGTGCAGATCAACGAGCAACCCGTCCAGCAGATCGTCAGCAAAGACTCCGCCGGCGAGCGCGCGGTGCAGCGCGACCTCAGCCTGACCTGGGCTGCCGACCTGCCGACAGGCAATGCCCTGACGGCGGGCAGCTGGTGGCAGGCACTGCCCTCCGCTGATGAAGTGCCCGGTGTTTCAGTGGAGGCGGAACTTGCCGCTAGCCTGAAAGTGCAACTGGGCGATCTGTTGACCTTCGACATTGGTGGCGAGCAACGCCAGGCCCGGGTCAGCAGCTTGCGCAGCGTGCACTGGGACAGCTTCCAGCCAAACTTCTACATGATCTTCCAGCCCGGCACCTTGCAGGGCTTGCCCACCACCTACCTGACCAGCTTCTACCTGGCGCCGGGTCATGACCTTGACGTCGTCGCGCTGTCGCGGGCGTTCCCGGCAGTGACCATTCTGCAGGTCGATGCCTTGCTGGAGCAGTTGCGCAGCATCCTTGCCCAAGTCACCCTGGCGGTCGAATACGTGCTGCTGTTCGTCCTGGCGGCGGGGCTGGCGGTATTGTTCGCGGGCTTGCAGGCAACACTGGACGAGCGCATCCGCCAAGGCGCCCTGCTGCGCGCACTGGGGGCGGCGCGGCCGCTGCTGGTGAAGGCGCGGCGTATCGAGTTCGGGTTGCTGGGGGCGGCCAGTGGTGCACTGGCGGCACTGGGTTGCGAGCTGATCACCCTGGTGTTGTACCGCTACGCATTCGCCCTGCAATGGAGCCCGCACCCATGGCTGCTGGTGCTGCCCCTGGCGGGTGCACTGCTGGTGGGCGCGGCTGGGGTGCTGGGGACGCGGCGGGCGCTGAATGCCAGCCCGTTGGCGGTGCTGCGGGAGGGTTAGCATTTCGTTTGATACCTTTGAAAAAAACAGAACATGCGATGACGCCGACGGAGACTCCGCCCTCAGCATTAATTTTGCGCACCGCACTGCGAAATGCCACCCAGCCGGGGTAGCATCCGTAGTCACAGTCAAGGAGTCATGAAGATTATGGACATCTCTACGCAGCTGACTCTTACGAGTTTTCCACTATATCTGGCGACTGAACCGGCCGAGCAACCAGTGAGGGAGCAAGAATGAGTCGCTTTTTATTGCCTCCCACTTCCGGCAGCCTAACGTGCGAACGGAGGGAACCCGGCCTGCTGGGAAGCGGACAGCAGGGATTTGCAGGCGAATCGGCCATGGATTTTTACATGCAACCAGGGCGCTTCGCCGGCTTGTATGCAACAGATGACTACACCGCCGCCGTTTATCTGGTTCATCAGCTTTCATCGCGTGATGAACAAATGACTACCGATGAGTTCAAGAGTGCTGCGCTGCTGCTCCGCAGGCTTCTAAAAAAATTGCAGTCCGCTACCAATGTATCGGTTGAGGCGTTGCAAACCTTGCAACAGGCCGCCGAAAAAATCCCGGGAATCGGCTCACTAATGTTCTCCGGCGGCAATTTTCCTGGCACCCTCTCTACTGCCGCAGGCGGCATCATGGCCGCAGCCCAGAGCAGAAAGGTGACAGATCTTCTAGATTTGACTTCAGAGCAGAAAGCAAAGCTTCACGCGTGGGCTGATAGTAGGGGCGAGCCCGGCGCACAGTCCGCTAGAAAAACCTTCAAAGGCAGCATCAAAATCATCGCCAAGGAGGGGCAGCTATTTTTCGAAGTGCCTGTGACAGCCGTTGCGAAACACTACAAGATTCTCAGTGCTGTAGGGCCATCCGCTGCCCATATACCCGTGGGAGATACCAGAGCCGCACTCAATACACGCGCTCAATTGCATGCGAATGGTGCTACCGGCACCCTGAAGGTTATGGGGAGCAACCCTGTTGGCTTTGCACTGGCTGTAGTACCGCAGGGTTATCTTGATTATTCGAGCTCAACAACGGCCACAGAGTTCTACAATAAGTCTGTTTATAGCCAACCTACCAATATTGCGTCCTTTGCTGCTGGCGTGGGCGCGGGTTACGCCCTGGCAACCGCGACAACTCTACTGGCGGTTCCAGCAGCACCGTTGCTAGTAGTCGTGGCAGTTGGGTTCTTAGCAGGGCTGGGCGTGCAGGCGTTGTTCATTGAAACTGGACTCGACAAAAAGATCGGGAATGCCCTAAACATAGAGAACCACAATGATTGACGCAACCAACATCAAAAAAGTCAGCTGGATTTTATTTGGAACTTTTATTTTTTTTCTGGCCTTTGGACCTTCAAATCTAAAACTGTTCTGGCCTGCCTTCTTCTTAATTTCACTAGCTGCGCTCGGATGGACGATACACCTAATTTATATTTGTGAAAAATTCACTGTATATGTGATGTCGCTTGTGGTCACTACGGCCGGGGTATTTTCTTTATTGTCGTGCAATTTAGCTTATTATGCTGCTGCCAGAATCTTGGGTGAAGCGAGCACTGCTGCCTTCATGATAGGTATTGTCCCTATGGTCATCACAATATTGACATACGTGGTCTTGGCTAACGGAAAACCGTCATTTCACCCCTTCGAATATGATGGAATCAAGGTCCGACCGCGTCCGCAAAAAAAGCAAAATCCGTCGACCGCATATAGCCCGCTCCTAGTGGCTGGCGCGACGACCTTGGCGGCAAGTGTTTTTACTAAAACGGTCGGAATTCTTACATCGGGAATGGTCGCGCTATTCGGGCTACTGGCTTGCTCCCTTACTCTATTATTTTACTTGCGCCATATAATCAGGGGCCTCCGCACTCTCCGCAATCAAGAAAAAAGCATGCCCACCCCGTACACATTTATGCAAATTGACGAAATTCGTAAAGCTCGCAGTCATTGGTGGATGAGTAGGTTAGTCAAGTGGATTGCATCCTGGGGCGGATCACCCAGCACCTGATTTTCGATGTTGACTCAATTCAGACTACTCACGCTGGCGACCTGTACCGCACTTAAGGAGAAGTTAAGCTCATGGATCTGTCCTCATTGTTTTCAGCGCAGAACAGGCGCCTATTCAAGCTAACCGTTGGCCTTAAAGGAGGTCAGGAACTGTTACTTGACTCCTTTGCCGGGAGTGAAGGCTTATCAACAAATTTTGGGTTTCAGCTAGATATGATCTCAGAGGATCCGAGCGTGAAACTCAAGTCCGCCATCGGGCAAGCTGCCACGATTGAAATCGAACTCGCTAACGGCGGTAGCCGATACATCAACGGCCACATATTGAGCTTCGGCAACAACGGCAGCGATGGGGGAATTTCCCGCTACTCAGCCCTTTTAGGTTCATGGCTGAGCTTGATCGGCCAGCGGTATGATTCTCAGATTTACCAGGATCAAACTGTGGAGCAAGTGATCAGGAAAGTCTTCGATCGCTATCAAGGCTTGGCAAACTACGAGTTCCGCATCAACCGCGCACTCAAGCCACATAGTTATATCACCCAGTACCGCGAAAGCGACAGCCACTTCGTCATGCGACTGCTTGAGCAAGAGGGGCTGTTCTTTTACTTTGAACACACTTTCAACAGCCATACGCTCATCATCATGGACGATTCCACCGTTCTGGCGCCGCTGCCTGAACAGCCGCAAGTGCGCTTTCATAGAGCTTCAGTGACCGAAAACGCTGATTCGATCACTCACTGGTGCTCTGCGCGGGAGTTTCAATCTGGCAAGATCTCAGTACAGACCTTCGATTACCGACAGCCGCGAAATCGTATCCCCATAACGATGAGCAGCCTCAATCAACAAGGCGATACACCATCTTATGAAATCTTCGACTACATGGGGCAATATACCCACGGCACCCATGAAGATGGCGAGCTCATGGTGCGTCATCGTATCGAAGCGCTGGAGCTCAAAGGCAAGACATTCGTCGGCACAAGTAACTGTCGGGCAATGCGACCCGGCCATACGTTTGAGCTAACGCAACATTACGAACATGACACTGGCTCTGTTGATGACAGGCAGTTCTTGATGATGAGTATCGAGCATCGCGGCAGCAACAATTACAGCTCAGGCAGCCAGGCTGGGTACGGCAATAAAATTTATTGCGTGCGGAAAAAAATCAAATTCCGTCCGCAGTTGGATCTGCTCAAACCCGCGATCTCGGGCCCACAAACTGCCATCATAGTCGGCCCTCCCGGCGAAGAAATCTACACTGATGAACTGGGCCGTGTGAAAGTACAGTTTCACTGGGACCGATACGGTCAGTTCGACGACAAAAGCTCCTGCTGGGTCCGTGTAGCGCAGTCCGGTGCCAGCGGCGGTTTCGGTAGCATTCTCATTCCCCGAGTGGGCGATGAGGTCGTTGTAGTATTTTTAGACGGCAACCCTGACCGCCCGTTGATCATGGGTAGTCTCTACAACAGTCAAAACACACCGCCATGGTCGCTTCCGGCAAACAAAACTCAGAGTGGGTTTCTGACCCGATCGATGAAGGGCGATGGAAGTACGGCAAATTTCTTCCGCTTCGATGATAAAGCCGGCGCGGAGCAAGTCCTTATGCACGCCGAGCGCAACATGGATACCGAAATCGAGGTCGACGAGACACACAGAGTAGGCAACAACCGCATGATGACGGTCGACGGCACACAAACCGAGATTATCAAAAAAGACACGGTGATGAACGTTCAGGAAGGATCACTGACAATCCAGGTGGATAACCAATTCATCCAGGTAAATGCCAAACAACACATAATACTTCAAGTGGGCGACAGCAGCATTACCCTTACCCCGGATGGAGTTGTGATCAAAGGCAACGCGATTACCACAGAGAGCAAGGGTGCAACTCAAATCACCGGTAGCCAGGTAAGGATCAATGACTGAGACAACTAAAGGCCAGACGATTATCTTGAACGAGTTATTACATTAACACCAACCCACAAAAAAGCCGTAAAATTTGTTAAGTTGCCAGATTTAGATTTGGGATTTGATATTGAATAGATAACAAGAGCATTATGACGACCAACC
Source organism: Pseudomonas sp. P39-UII1 (assembly GCF_039672635.1). Taxonomy (NCBI): domain Bacteria; kingdom Pseudomonadati; phylum Pseudomonadota; class Gammaproteobacteria; order Pseudomonadales; family Pseudomonadaceae; genus Pseudomonas; species Pseudomonas sp. P39-UII1. The sequence goes on along the minus strand of NZ_JBDFPP010000021.1, from coordinate 18,716 downwards.
TTATTACTGAAGCTGGCTACCAATCCTTGAAAGACGAACTGGATTGGCTTTGGCGCGAAGAGCGACCTGAGATTACTAAGAAAGTAGCCTGGGCTGCTTCTTTGGGTGACCGCAGTGAAAATGCGGATTACCAGTACAATAAAAAAAGACTGAGGGAGATAGATCGCCGCGTACGATACCTGCGAAAACGGATCGAAGATCTTCGCGTGGTTCCTTACTCAGTCACTCAGGAAGGCAGGATATTCTTCGGCGCCTGGATAACAATTAGCAACGAAAATAATGAGACTAAAACGTTTCGAATTGTAGGCGGGGATGAAATTTATGGTAGAAAAGATTTCATCTCTATTGACTCACCGATGGCACGCGCGTGCGTGGGCAAATGTGTAGGGGACGAAATTTCGGTACACACGCCAACGGGGGATGCTTATTGGGAAATTACCGACATTCAGTACAGGGCTACGGAAGCTACTCCTCGGTTTATCAAACCCTGAGCGTTTTCCTACAACCAGCCAACACGTGCAAATTATTGGTCAGTAGTGCCGGCTGATACTCGATTGGGTGAACAAGCCATACAGCTGCCACAGAGGGTGACGTCTTTCTGTCGTAAGTTTCATAACCCTCTGTACGCTGTCAGTGCTCAACAGCGCGCTCCTCAGCGTCGGGTAATCAAGCCCTGGCGCGCGATGCGAGTGAGGTGGCCAATGACTTCGGCGGCATCGCCCGGCGCTGGGGCCTGGATGACGGCCAAGTCGAAACGGTCGTTGCCGAACTGCTCCAGGCGGCACGTGGTTTCGGCAAACTGGATCAGAAAAGCGCGGGCCTGGCCCTTGCGGCGCGACAAGCCTTCGAGGTGACGCAAGAGGGTAGGCTGATGCTGGCCACCGAGCAGGATGCGCGGTGTGCGGGCCGCCTGGCTGGCAGGCAGTGGGCTCAAACAGACACTGGTACGTGGACAACTCATGGAGTATTTCTCCGCCTCGCGAATCCCGCTGGGCAGCGGTGGGAGGCGTCACCGAACCAGCGCTTTAGCGGTATTTCGGAGGGCCCGGAGCTGGGCTGTCCTGCGCCCCGCAAGTAGCTGTTTAAATCGGCGCAAGCGGTATGCTAGAGCTACAAGCGGCAAGCTGCAAGCCCCAAGCTGAAAGTGATCAACTTGAGGCCTGCAGCTTTTCTGCTATCAGCGGGCGATCAACCGGTCGACGGAGAAGCGGCCGGCGCCTTCGATCAGCACTGCGACGGTACCGGCCAGCAGCGCCAGGGCGAACTCATAGCCATTGTTGGACATGAACAGGCCGTTGCCGATGTGCACCGAGAAAATCGCCACCACCAGGGTTACGCTCAGTGCCAGTGCCGCCGGGCGAGCCAGCAGGCCGATCACCAGGGCCAGGCCGCCGAAGAACTCGGCGCTGCCGGACAGCAGGGCCATCAGGTAGCCAGGCGCCAGGCCGATACTCTCCATCCATTGCCCGGTGCCTTCCAGGCCGTAGCCACCGAACAGCCCGAACAGCTTCTGCGCACCGTGCGCCATGAAGATCAGACCGACCAGGATACGGACCACGCTCAGGCCCAGGCCGGCGCGGGTGGAGAGCAGTTGGGTGATTGCGTTGTTCATTGGGTGACTTCCTTGAAACTGGGATGTTGTGTTGGGATGGGCGCAATCATAATCAATCTGGTAGATATGAAAATCGCAAAAAACCCAAAATAACAATCGACAGAATCGATTTGTCAGCGCTTGACTACGCGTTCCAGTGCAGCGCGCTCACGGTTGAACGCCAGGAAGTACTTGTTCACGCTGTTGACGAAGTTGACCGGCCCCATGCCTACCTGCTCCATGGCCACACGCTCGGTCTGGAAGAACCACTGGTTGCCATTGAGGCCACGCTTGCGCGCTTCGGCGCGCATCGCCTGCACCCGCTCCGGGCCAAGGTTGTAGGCCGCCAGCACAAAGGCCATGCGCTCGCGCTCGTTGATTTGCGGGCTGGCAAAGAACTTGCGGCGGATCAGCGCCAGGTAGCGAGCGCTGGCCTGCACATTACCGTCGACCGTCGCGGTATTGCTGACCCCAACCCGCTGGGCAGCCGAGGGTGTGATCTGCATCAGGCCATGCGCCCCGCCACTGCCGCGCGCCGTCGGGTTGAGGGTTGATTCCTTGAAGGCCAGCGCAGCCAGGTTGAGCCAGTCGATCTGCTGCGCCGCACCGTGCTTCTGCAGCACCGCGCGCACCGAGGTCAGCCGTTGCCGGTCCTTTTGCGCCAGTGGGTTGTGCACGCGGTACTGGCGCCGGTAGATACGCTCGAACGCTGCATCCTGGTTCTCGGGCGCGCGGTAGCCCTGCAGGAAGCGGTCGACGGTGGCCAGCAGCATCGGGGCATCACGTCGCACATACCAGCGCATGGCTTGCGGCTGGCCCAGTTGCAGCCGGGTGTCCAGGCGCAGCCGCGGCATCACCCTGGCCCAGCGTTGGGCGATTGGCCGCTCCACCACAGTCAGGTGATAAATGCCGGCCTGGACCATCTCCAGCACGTCTTCCACCGCCAAGGTCGAATCGACCCACTCGATCTTGACCGGTGGCCGCTTGCGCAGGGCCAGCTGCTGATTCACCTGCTGGATCAATGCGCCGGCAGCGCTGGCACTGGTCAGCGCGACGGTGCGCCCGGACAGCTGCTCGACACGGCTGAAACTGCGCTCGCCCTTGCGCCCGACCAGCCACAATGGCACCTGGTCCAGTACCGGAGCACTGCTGCTCACGCCACCGACCACCGCCGGGTCGAGCAATTCGCCGGGCGCGGCAAGGTCCCCTTCACCGCGCTGCAGGGCCCCGAGCAGTTGCTCCTTGGCCCGCGGAATGAGCTTGATGCGTACCTGTTGACCGTCGCCGGCCCGGGCATTGAGGTAATGCTCGAGCGCACGCAGGCGGTAGTACTCGATGCCGACGGGCTCGCCCTTGACCTCACCGGAACTGTTGCGGCTCTGGTTCACCAGCACCCGCAATACCTTGCTGCTACGCACCTGTTCCAGGTCGCGGGCCTTGCTCACCGGCACGTTCTGCTGCGGCCCCGGCACGCGTGCATAAGCGGGGCCGACGGTAATCAGCCCAAGCATCAGCAACAGGGTGAGCAGGTATCGCAGCATGCGAAAACGTGTCCAGGGTCGGTAGGCAGCGTCCATGAGGTACGAGCAGTTCGTGATAAATGACCGTAAAAGACCACGGCAACAGCCTGAAGTTCTTGGCTTTTTCCCGATTATCGCGCTTTTTGCTATGCTGGCCGTCCCGCGGCACGAGGTAGCACCATGCAACTGATCGATATCGGCGTCAACCTGACCAACAGCAGTTTCCACGACCAGCAGGCAGCCATCGTCGAGCGCGCCATCGAAGCTGGCGTGGTGCAGATGGTCCTTACCGGCACCAGCCTGGCGGTCAGCGAACAGGCGCTGGAGCTGTGCCAGCAGCTCGACCCCGACAGCAGGCACCTGTTCGCCACCGCCGGTGTGCACCCGCACGACGCCAAGGCCTGGGATGCCAACAGCGAGCGGCAGCTGCGCCAGCTGTTGAATGAAGAACGTGTACGCGCCGTAGGCGAATGCGGCCTGGACTTCAACCGTGACTTCTCCCCTCGCCCACTCCAGGAAAGAGCCCTGGAGGCCCAGCTGGCGTTGGCTGCCGAGTTGCGCCTGCCGGTGTTCCTGCACGAGCGCGATGCCAGCGAGCGCTTGCTGGCGATCCTGAAGGATTACCGTGATCACCTGCCGGCCGCCGTGGTGCACTGTTTTACCGGCGAGCGCGAAGCGCTGTTCGCCTACCTGGACATGGACCTGCACATTGGTATCACCGGCTGGATTTGCGATGAGCGCCGCGGCATGCACCTGCATCCGCTAGTCGGCAACATTGCGCAAGGGCGCCTGATGCTGGAAAGCGATGCCCCGTACCTGCTGCCACGCAGCCTGCGGCCAAAACCCAAGAGCGGGCGCAACGAGCCAGCGTTTCTGCCCGAGGTGCTGCGCGAGGTCGCGCTGCACCGCAATGAAAGCGTTGAACAGACCGCGGCGCACACCACCGCTACCGCCAAGGCGTTCTTCCAGCTTCCCTGAGCGGCGCCGCACATAAACCATTTGTTGATACACATCAAAACCTCCCTGATGCGAGCGGGCACAATGATGGCACCTTGCCAATGTTGTTTCCGCTCAACTCAGAGAAGACCTACCCATGGGTGCCTGGCTTAGCAATATTTCCCTGAAATACAAATTCTGGGCCGTCAACGCGGTGGCCTTTGTCACGACCTTGATGCTGGTGCTCTATGCCGTGCACCTGGAGCAGCGAGCCCGCGCCGACGCCGCGCAGGCCCAGGCGCATTCCCAGGCCGAGCTGTTGAGCGCCTGGCCCGCAGGGCCTGCCCTGCCCCGCCAAGCCAACGTGATCGCCTGGCAGCCCGGCCAGACGCCGAGCTTTGCCGGCCAAAGCCTGGATGCCCTGTGCGACGCGCAAGGCTGGGTAGCCTTGCCAGCCGCCTGGATCCTCGGCGACAACCCCTTGCGTGGCGCCGTGGTACTGCGCCATGGCGACCAGCAGGTGGCAGTCCTCGCCCAGGCCCCGAGCGTGCGCCAGGTATTCTTCGAGCGCTTCGTCAATTACGCCGTGTGCGTGCTGGTGCTGATGCTGGCAATGCTGTGTGCCTCGCAGTTGCTGATCCGCTTCCTGCTGAGCCAGCTCAACACCCTCAAGGACGTCATGCTGCACGTGGAAAAGACCGGCGACCTTGCGGCACGCGTGCCGTTGGCCTGCGGGGACGAAGTGGGCCAGATGGCCGGCGCCTTCAATGCCATGCAGTGCACCTACCACCGCGTGGTCAGCACCGTGGCACGTACCGCCGCGCAGCTCGACTCGGGCGCCGCGCGCCTGGCCACCAGCATGAACGACGTGCGCCACGGCATGCTCGGCCAGCAGAGCGAGACTGATCAGGCCGCCACGGCGATCAACCAGATGTCCGCCACCGTGCACCATATCGCCCAGCATGCCGGCGCCACTCGCGACCTGTCGCAGACCGCCGACACCCTCGCCGGCAGCGGCAAGGAAGTAGTCAACCGGGTGCAGGGCTCGATTGCCGGGCTGTCCAGCGGCGTGCAGCAGACGGCCGAAATGATCCGCCAGCTGGCCGAAGACAGCCAGAAGATCAATGGTGTGGTCAACGTCATCCACAGCATTGCCGAACAGACCAACTTGCTGGCACTCAATGCCGCCATCGAAGCCGCCCGCGCCGGTGACCTGGGCCGGGGCTTTGCCGTGGTTGCTGATGAGGTACGCAGCCTGGCCAAGCGCGTACAGGCCTCCACCGACGAGATCACCGGCATGGTGGCCGACCTGCAGGCCGGTACCCGCGATGCGGTGGAGTTCATGCAGGAGAGCTCCTTCAAGGCGGACGATTGCGTGCGCCAGGCCCAGGAAGCCGGCGTGGCCCTGGCAGACATCACCGGCGCCGTGGCACAGATGCGCGAAAGCAACACACAAATTGCCGTCGCCGCCGAGCAGCAGAGCCAAGTGGCTGAAGAAATGAACCGCGCCGTGGTGAGCATCCGCGATGTCACCGAGCAGACCGTGCAGCAGACCGTCGATTCTGCCACCACCAGCAGCGAACTGGCGACCCTGGCCGGCGAGCTGAACAAAGCCATCGGCCAGCTCAAGCTATAGTCACCATAGCCAGCCTCGATTGGCTGTGATCACAGCGCCGCACTAAGCTTTGGGCATGACCGCGAGGAAATGCCCATGAGCAAACGACTGCCCAACTTGCCCGCCTGGCAATGGCGCGGCTACCACCACAACCATCGTCACCCGACCAACCTGGTGCTGCACCTGATTGCCGTGCCGCTGTTCATCCTCGGCGCACTGCTGGTGCTGTCAGGCCTGTTCGCTCTGGACCTGGGCCAGATCGCCGTAGGCGTCATCGCCCTGATCGCCGGGCTAGGCCTGCAGCGCCACGGCCACCGCCTGGAGGCCGAGCAGCCAGAGCCGTTCGCCAATCGCAAGGACGCCATGCAGCGCCTGCTGGCCGAACAATTCATCACCTTCCCACGCTTCGTGCTCAGTGGTGCCTGGTGGCGCGCCTGGCGGGAGCGGCACAAGCATCGTCGCTAGGCAAACACCGTAACCGTCTGCCGGCTCAAGGCCAGCAACGCTCCCTCTGCCGTCCACAGGGCGGCCGCTGCATGCCCGTAGCCGTCCCGGGCGTGCTCGGTCTCGACGCAGTAGCGGCACCAGTCCAGCGTCGACAGGCGCGCTACCGGCTGGATGAATTCGATGGTCCAGGTCAGCGTGCTGCCTGCAGCGGGTTGTTTCAGGTAAGGCATCAGGCTGGGTGGCCAGGCGTCCACCAGGGCCAGCAAGTGGGCTTCGTTGACCTGCTCCTCGGCAACATCGCGCAAGCGCACCCAGCCGCCCATCTGCCGTGATTGATTGCCACTGAACGGCAGCCCGCCGACTGCCCAGCGCAAAGCGACGTGACGCATGAACTCAGGGGTGATGCCTTTGATGTACGGCAGCTCAGGGGCAGCGTCCTCTAGCGCCTTCATCTGCATGGCGGGCACTGCAGGAACATCCACCACCGATGGCCGCCCCGCACCGAAATTGCCCTGCACCAACGTCACCACCTGGCCATCCTGCACAGCGCGGCCCAGCAGCGTACTGACTGCTTTGCCCTCGCGCAGCACTTCGACTTCAAAACGGGTGGGCACGTCGGGCGCCGCCGGGGCGACGAAACTGATGGCCAGGGAACGCACTGGACGGTTATCGGAGAGTTTCAGGCGCATGGCCTCGTAGACCATGGCAGCCATCAGGCCACCGAAGGCAGCACGCCCCTGGGCCCAATTGGCCGGGATGCTGACCGCGTCCGGGTTTGCTCGCACGGCGTCGAGCAGTTGCTTGAAATTCATGGGCCGGCTCCTGCGTAAGGTGTCAGCCCATACTATCCAGCAAACTGCTCTCGATCAGCCCGCATATCGGTCATTTGCCGGGCTTGCGCCGCTCAAGGGCAGCCAGCAAGGCATCCAGCGTAACGTCGGCGGTGCGTTCGGCTTCGTGCAGCTGCTGCTCCCAATCCACCTTGCAGGGCGCAAGGTCCGCCTGGGCTTGAGCCTGCAGCAACCACTGCAGGTGGTCATGCCAGACACCCAGGTCGCCCTGGGCTTTCTTCAGCAAGCCCTGCAGCCGCTTGCCGGCATGGTCAAACTGGGGATAGGCCTGGTCGCCGTAGCGCACGCGCTTGATCAGCAAGCGCAGGCGATGACGGTCATGGGCGGGGTCCTGCAAGGCTTCATGCAACTTGCGCCACTGCTTGACCAGGCGCTTGTCGACGCGCTTGCCCAGCGCCTTGGCCAGCCCCTCACGCCCCGCTGCACGCAGGAACAACGGGAACGCATCGAGAATAGACAGTACGCGGCCCAGTTGCGGGCTGGCGGCGACGCTGGCGAACGTTGCAGTGCGCCCCTGCAGGCGCCGTTGCCCGGCAGCTGCCAAACCCCGACGCAGCAGCTCGCCCGCCAGCACCTCGCGGTCACGCAACGGCGTGGTCAGCGTGCCAAGCGCCTTTGCAGCGGCCTCCAGCTGCTCTACCCCAGGCAAACCCGCAAGCGGGCGCAGCAGGCTGCGCAGCCGCCGCACGCCTATGCGCAGATCGTGCAGCGCCTCGCTGTCGGTATCGGCAGCCAGGCGCTCGCGACACGCCAGCAGGCGCACCTGCAAGGCCAGTACCTGGGCAACCACATGGTCGAGCATGGCAGACATACAGCGCTCCTCGGTCAGCGCCCGGCGCGCGACTCACGAATGTAGAAACGCGCCTTTTCGGCTTTCTTGCTGCAACCTTCAAAGCCCTCGAACTGCTGCTGGGTCTTGGCCCCGGTCAGCAGCGACAAGGCCTTGGAATAGCTGACAGTACCGGCAAACCCTTCTGCCTTGGCCAGGTCGAGCTCCTTCCAGGCGGCATCCAGCTGCGTCGCGCAGCTGTCACGGTAGGCCGTCTTGCCCGCACAGCCAGCAAGGGCCAGGGCAATCAGAGGAAGGCAGATCCAGGCTTTCATCGGTGGTACCTCAACAGGTTGGAATAGAGTGGCTGTTCGACGCCCGGGCACCTGAAAAGTGCCGCGCTCGGCGTGTTTTGCCTAGAGTCTACATTGAAGCACAGGCGGCGCTCGGTGCATTGTAGGACCATTGTTGCAAAGGCCCGGGGAAGATCATGAGCAAACGTGTAGCACTGGTGTTGGGATCAGGGGGCGCTCGGGGTTATGCCCATATCGGCGTGATCGAAGAAATCGAACGGCGCGGCTACGACATTGCCTGCATCGCCGGCTGCTCCATGGGCGCGGTAATCGGGGGAATCTACGCAGCGGGCAAGCTGGACGAATACCGCAACTGGATCGAAAGTCTGGATTACCTGGATGTGCTGCGCCTGGTCGACGTCAGCTTCCGCCTTGGCGCCATCCGCGGCGACAAGGTGTTCGGGCAGATCCGCAAGATCGTTGGCGAAATCAACATCGAGCAACTGCGCATACCCTATACGGCCGTGGCCACCGACCTGACCCACCAGCAGGAAATCTGGTTTCAGGAAGGCTGCCTGCACCAGGCCATGCGCGCCTCGGCAGCCATTCCCAGCCTGTTCACGCCGGTGATGCAGGGCAACCGCATGCTGGTCGACGGCGGCATCCTCAACCCACTGCCGATCGTGCCGGTGGTGTCGAGCCACTGCGACATGATCATCGCGGTGAACCTCAACTCCACCAACCAGAAGCAGTACCAGTTGCCGGTGATCGAACGGCCGGCAGCGTTCAAGATGCGCTTTGACTCGCTGCTCAGTTCGCTGGGTTCGCACCTGCCGTTCCGGCGCAAGCCGGCCGAAGAGCTGATGCGCATCGAGCAGGAAATTACCGCCGAAGGCCTGGTACCGCCCAACCCCTGGCTGGCCGATGCAGCCTCCCCGGAAGCACAGCAACCGGCGGCGGCACCGGAGAGCGAAGGCGCGCCCAAGTCGGCAACCGGGTCATTCATCATCGACAACGTTGGGCCCGCATCACTGCTTGACCTGATCAACCAGAGCTTCGAGGTGATGCAGACCTCCCTGGCGCAGTACAAGATCGCCGGATATCCACCGGATGTGCTGATCAACGTACCCAAGCGGGTATGCCGGTTCTTCGAGTTCTACAAAGCGCCGGAGCTGATTGCGCTGGGCAGGGAGATTGCGCGGGATACGCTGGATAACTACGAGGGGGAAAAGCGCTAGCGTTGGTCCTGGCACCACAAACGAAACAGGCCGCATTACGCGGCCTGTTTCGTTGCACGGCATCCACTCAGTAGCGAGTGATGTCCGCAGTGCCTTCCAGCTGCTTGCGGTACGCCGCGAAGTCCTGCTGGCCAGCGCGCGAAGCGAGGTAGCGGCGAATCTGCTGCTTCTCTTCGTCGCTGGCGGCGGCGCCTTCGTTGACGCCCTTGAGCTGCAGCACAACCAGGCTGCCATCGGCCAGGACGACACTGCCGTATTCCGGCTTGTCCTTGGCTTCTGGCTTGGCGAGGCGGAACAGCGCCTGCAGCTCGGCCGGGTCGATACCGTCCTGGCCGCGGGTCACTGCCTCGTAGGCCTTCCAGCTCTGCCCGTCGTGGGCGGTGCCGGCGGCGATCGAGCCGTCTTTCAGGCCAGCGATCAGCTTGTCCGCCTTGGTCTTGAGTTCGGCAGTCGCCTTCTCCTTGGCCAGGTGTTCGCTGATGTTCTTGGCCACGGCTTCCAGCGGCATCTGCTCAGGCTTGCGATGCTCCTTGACGCGCAGCACCACGGTGGTTTCCGGGTCCAGCTCGATGGCGGTGCTGTTGGCAGCCTCCTCCAGCACTTCCTCGGAGAACGCAGCCTGGATCACCGCACGGTTGGCAGTGATGCCTTCGCCACCTTCACGGCCGAATGGCGCCGAGGTGTGCACCTTGAGGTTCAGATCCTGGGCCGGCTGGGCCAGGTCGGCAGCCTCGTAGGCGGCATCCTGCAGCTGCTTGCTGGCATCGACGTAACGCTGCTCGACCAGCGGAGTCTTCAGGTCACGCGTGAGCTTGTCCTTCAGGCTGGCGAAGCTCGGTACTTCAGGCGCCTGCTTGCCCAGCAGCTTGATCAGGTGGTAACCGAACTCGGTACGTACCGGGGCCGAGACCTGGCCATCGTCGAGCTTGTAAAGGGCCTCTTCGAAGGCTGGGTCATACACCCCTGGGCCGGCGAAGCCGAGGTCACCACCGGTGTTGGCGGAACCTGGATCCTGGGAGAACTCTTTCGCCAGCTTGGCGAAGTCTTCACCCTTGGCCAGACGCTGCTCGACTTCTTCGACGCGCGCTTTGGCCTGGGCATCGCTGACCTTGTCGTTGACCTCGATGAGGATGTGCGCGGCATGGCGCTGCTCGGCAAGGTTGGCGATGTCTTTTTCGTACTGCGCCTTGAGCTCGTCGTCGGTGACCTTGACCTGGTCGAAGAACGCCGACTTCTTCAGCTCGACGTAATCGATGACCACTTGATCAGGGGTCATGAACTCCTTGGCGTGCTGCTCGTAGTGCGCCTTGACTTCGTCATCGCTGACCTTGACCGCCGCGGGGTTGGCCTTGAAGGTCAACGAGGCGAAGTCGCGGGTCTGGTTTTCCAGGCGGGCAAAGGCGTCTACCTGCTTGTCGGTGACGAAGCTGCTGCCGGCAATACCGGTGCGCACCTGACCGATCAGCATTTCTTCGGCGAGCATCTCGCGGAACTGCATACGGCCATAGCCCATCTGGCGGATGACCTGGTCGAAACGGTCGGCGTTGAACTTGCCATCAACCTGGAATTCCGGGGTCTGCAGGATCACTTGATCCAGCGCGGCCTCGGAGAAGGCGAACTTGGCGTCTTCGGCACCCTGCAGCAGCAGCTTGCGGTCGATCAGCCCTTTGAGCGCGGCGTCGCGCAGCAGTTTTTCGTCCAGCAGCGCCGGGTCGAAATCTTTGCCCAGTTGTTGCATCAACTGGCGACGCTGCATGTCGGTCGCCTGGCTCAGCTCGTTCTGGCTGATGGTCTGGCCGTTTACCTTGGCGGCGTCCTGGCTATGGGTGGCGGCCTGGAAAATGGCTTCGAAGCCGGTCAACGCCATCAACACAACGATGAGGCCGATGATGGTCTTGGCAATCCAACCTTGTGAATTGTCCCTGATATTTTGCAGCATGCGTCCCCCAGAAACGGCTGTACCACTGCGTCGACAACCGCGGAGCGTGGGTAGAATCCTGATAAAAGAAAGGCGCATCCGAGGATGCGCCTTTTCTTAGCAAACGTGTCAGGCGGGAACGTTTGCGACCCGCCTTCAGCGTGCTCGAACCTGGCAAGGCCCGGTCCGGCTGAAAGAGACGACTTAGTTGACGGCGTCTTTCAGGCCTTTGCCAGCCTTGAAACCTGGAACCTTGGCGGCAGCGATCTTGATTGCGTTACCAGTTTGCGGGTTACGGCCGGTGCGCTCAGCGCGCTCTTTGACCGAGAAGGTCCCGAAGCCAACCAGAACGACGTCGTCCCCTGCTTTCAGGGCACCAGTTACGGAGTCGATCACAGCATCCAGAGCCTTACCTGCGGTAGCTTTGGAAATGTCAGCCGATGCAGCGATAGCGTCAATCAGTTCCGACTTGTTCACTCTAAGTCCCCTTTTTCTCTATTTGAGTTTGTTTCTAAGTATGTAATGAAAAGCTTATGAAACGTGCGCTGGGTGGCTTGTTGACAATAGCGTGCCGCTTTATAGCAAGGCCCCGAAAAAACTGTCAAGGAAAGCCCCCCAGCTAAAAACTACTAATGCGTGCTAATTCGTTCCTTAGCATCGCCGTCGCGCTTTTCATCTTTCGCGACAATCTCGGGAGCCACATCTGGCAAGGGCTCCGGGGCGTATTGCAGCGCAATTTGCAGGACTTCGTCAATCCATTTGACCGGTTTGATCTGAAGATCCTGTTTGATATTTTCCGGAATCTCCTTCAGATCGCGAACATTCTCCTCCGGAATGATCACCGTCTTGATCCCCCCACGGTGTGCCGCCAGCAGTTTTTCCTTCAACCCGCCGATGGCCAATACCTGGCCACGCAGGGTGATTTCGCCGGTCATGGCCACGTCGGCACGTACCGGAATCTGCGTCAGCGCCGACACCAGCGCGGTGCACATGCCGATACCGGCGCTCGGGCCGTCCTTCGGCGTGGCACCCTCAGGCATGTGGATGTGCACGTCGTGTTTCTCGTGGAAGTCGGCGGCAATCCCCAGGCTGCGGGCACGGCTACGGACCACGGTCTGCGCGGCAGTGATGGACTCGACCATCACGTCACCCAGCGAGCCGGTCTTGATCAGCTGGCCCTTGCCTGGGATGACCACCGACTCGATGGTCAGCAATTCGCCGCCCACCTGGGTCCATGCCAAGCCGGTAACCTGGCCGATCTGGTCCTGCTGCTCGGCCAGGCCGTAGCGGAACTTGCGCACGCCCAGCAGCTGTTCGAGCTGCTCGCTGGCGACCTTGACCTTGACCTGTTTCTGCCCGGTATGTTCCTTGACCACCTTGCGGCAGACCTTGGCAATCTGCCGCTCGAGGCCTCGGACACCGGCTTCGCGGGTGTAGTAACGGATGATGTCGCGAATCGCCGAGACGTCGACCTCAAGCTCTTCCTTCTTCAGCCCGTTGGCCTTGACCTGCTTGGGCACCAGGTACTTGACCGCGATGTTGATCTTCTCGTCCTCGGTGTAGCCCGGCAGGCGGATGACTTCCATGCGGTCAAGCAGCGCCGGCGGGATGTTCATCGAGTTCGAGGTGCACAGGAACATCACGTCCGAGAGGTCGTAGTCGACTTCCAGGTAGTGGTCGTTGAAGTTGTGGTTCTGCTCGGGGTCGAGTACCTCCAGCAGCGCCGAGGCGGGGTCGCCACGCATGTCGCTGCCCATCTTGTCGATCTCGTCGAGCAGGAACAGCGGGTTGCGCACGCCCACCTTGGTCATTTTCTGGATCAGACGGCCAGGCATCGAACCGATGTAGGTCCGGCGGTGGCCACGGATCTCGGCCTCGTCACGCACGCCGCCCAGCGCCATGCGCACGAACTTGCGGTTGGTCGCGGCAGCGATCGACTCGGCCAGCGAGGTCTTGCCCACGCCAGGCGGGCCAACCAGGCACAGCACCGGGCCGCGGATCTTCTTCACGCGCTTCTGCACGGCGAGGTACTCGAGGATCCGCTCCTTGACCTCTTCCAGGCCATAGTGGTCGGCATCGAGGATTTCCTCGGCCTTGGTCAGGTCCAGGCGCACCTTGCTCTGGGCCTTCCACGGCACCTGCACGAGCCAGTCGAGGTAGGACCGTACCACGGTGGCCTCGGCCGACATCGGCGACATCTGCTTGAGCTTGTTCAGCTCGGCCTGGGCCTTGGCCAGGGCGTCTTTCGGCAGGCCAGCGGCTTCGATGCGCTTTTTCAGCTCTTCGACTTCGTTGTGGCCTTCGTCGCCATCGCCGAGCTCTTTCTGAATGGCCTTCATCTGCTCATTCAGGTAGTACTCGCGCTGGCTGCGCTCCATCTGCTTCTTGACCCGACCACGGATACGTTTCTCGACCTGCAACAGGTCGATCTCGGCATCCAGCATGGCCAGCACGTGCTCGACACGGGTCGACAGGTCGACGATCTCGAGGATTTCCTGCTTCTGCTCGATCTTCAGCGCCATGTGCGCGGCCATGGTATCGACCAGGCGCCCAGGCTCTTCGATGCTGTTGAGCGACGACAGCACTTCGGCGGGCACTTTCTTGCCCAGCTGCACGTACTGCTCGAACTGCGACAGCAGCGTGCGCACGAAGACCTCCGACTCGCGCTCGGCGGCGTCGGTTTCGTCGATCAGGGAAACTTCGGCACGGATGTGCCCTTCTACTTCGGTAAAGCGTTCAACGGCGCCACGCTGCTCGCCCTCGACCAGCACCTTGACGGTGCCATCCGGCAGCTTCAGCAGTTGCAGCACGGTTGCAACGGTACCGACGCGGTACAGGGCGTCTTCGCCCGGATCATCGTCGGCAGGGTTCTTCTGGGCCAGCAGAAGGATCTGCTTCTCGCCAGTCATCGCAGCCTCAAGGGCCTCGATGGACTTCTCACGCCCCACAAACAGCGGGATGACCATGTGCGGATAAACGACGACATCGCGCAATGGCAAAAGAGGCAAGTCGAGGGTGGTCTTCATGATTTCGCCTCTACAGCGGCCTTATGGCCGGAAACCGGTGGAAATATTGCTTGGACCTAATGTGGGGGCACGCTTGGGAAATTACAAGCGCTTGAATAGGAAAAGCAGAAAGGGGCCCGTAGGCCCCTTTCTTGCTTGCTGGCAACAGCCGACTCAGGCGTCGGGTGCGACCTTGGCTTGCGGCTCGCTGTTTTCGTAGATCATCAGCGGCTGCGAAGTGCCTTCGATGACGCTCTCATCGATCACCACTTTGCTGACATCCTTCTGCGAAGGAATCTCATACATGGTGTCGAGCAGCACACCTTCGAGGATCGAACGCAGGCCACGGGCGCCGGTTTTGCGTTCCAGGGCCTTGCGTGCAACGGCCTTGAGCGCATCACTGCGGAACTCGAGGTCGACACTTTCCATCTCGAACAGCTTGGCGTACTGCTTGGTCAGGGCGTTCTTCGGCTCGGTGAGGATCTGCATCAATGCAGCCTCATCCAGCTCGTCGAGGGTCGCCAGAACCGGCAGACGGCCGACGAACTCAGGGATCAGGCCAAACTTGACCAAATCGTCCGGCTCGACTTCACGCAGCGATTCGCCAACCTTCTTGCCCTCTTCCTTGCTGCGTACTTCGGCGCCAAAACCGATGCCACCTTTGGTGGAGCGGTTCTGGATGACCTTTTCCAGGCCCGAGAAGGCGCCACCGCAGATGAACAGGATGTTGCGGGTATCAACCTGCAGGAACTCCTGTTGCGGGTGCTTGCGGCCCCCTTGCGGCGGAACGGAGGCCACGGTGCCTTCGATCAGCTTCAACAACGCCTGCTGCACGCCTTCGCCCGAAACGTCACGGGTGATGGACGGGTTGTCCGACTTGCGCGAAATCTTGTCGATCTCGTCGATGTAGACGATGCCCATCTGGGCCTTTTCCACGTCGTAGTCGCACTTCTGCAGCAGTTTCTGAATGATGTTCTCGACGTCCTCACCCACGTAACCGGCTTCGGTCAGGGTGGTGGCGTCAGCAATGGTGAACGGCACGTTCAACAGGCGTGCAAGGGTTTCGGCGAGCAGGGTCTTGCCCGAGCCAGTTGGCCCGATGAGCAGGATGTTGCTCTTGCCGAGTTCGACCTCGTCACCCTTCTTGTCACGCTGATTCAGGCGCTTGTAGTGGTTGTACACCGCTACGGCCAGCACCTTTTTCGCGCGCTCCTGACCAATCACGTACTGGTCCAGGATGCCGCTGATTTCTTTCGGCGAAGGCAATTTGTGCGCGCTGCTTTCGGCCTGGGCTTCCTGCACCTCCTCACGGATGATGTCGTTGCACAGGTCGACGCACTCGTCGCAGATAAATACCGAGGGCCCGGCAATCAGTTTGCGCACTTCGTGCTGGCTTTTGCCGCAGAAGGAGCAATAAAGCAATTTGCCGCTGTCCTCGCCGTTACGGGTGTCAGTCATTCGATCGATCCAATCCGGTAGGCTTGCAACACAAGATGAAGGCAATTGCGGGCTTTTTCAAGTCCGCAGGTAGGCGCTTTCGACGCCTACCTGCTCTGACACCTGGGTTCAGGAGGCCAGTTGCCGCTTGTCGTATACCGAGTCGATGAGGCCATACTCGGCCGCGCGCGAGGCGCTCATGAAGTTGTCACGCTCAGTATCACGCTGGATGGTCTCGAGATCCTGGCCGGTGTGGTAGGCCAGCAGCTCGTTCAAACGCGCCTTGATGCTGAGAATTTCCTGGGCGTGGATCTGGATGTCGGTGGCCTGACCCTGGAAGCCGCCGAGCGGCTGGTGGATCATGACGCGCGAGTTCGGCAGGCAGTGACGCTTGCCCTTGGCACCCGCGGTCAACAGGAAGGCACCCATGCTGCAGGCCTGGCCGATGCAGATGGTCGACACGTCCGGCTTGATGAACTGCATGGTGTCGTAGATCGACATGCCGGCCGTCACCGAACCGCCTGGGGAGTTGATGTAAAGATGGATATCCTTGTCCGGGTTTTCCGCCTCGAGGAACAGCATCTGCGCCACTACCAGGTTGGCCATGTAGTCTTCTACAGGGCCCACCAGGAAGATCACTCGCTCCTTCAACAAGCGCGAGTAGATGTCATAGGCGCGTTCGCCGCGGGCGGACTGCTCGATAACCATCGGGACCAGGCCGCCTGCGGCCTGGATGTCAGAGCTCTGCTGAATATAAGAATTGCGGGACATGTCCTGCGCTCACTCCCAAATAGTCATGGCTTGAATACGCACAAGCCAGCGCGAAGGCTGGCTTGTGGGGTTTCCTACGAGAGAACCGGATTACTCAGCTTCGGCAGGAGCCTGTACTGGTTTTACGGCTTCTTCGTACGAGACCGACTTGTCGGTCACAGTCGCTTTCTGCAGAACAGTATCTACAACTTGCTCTTCCAGCACAACCGAACGCACTTCGTTCAGTTGCTGGTCGTTTTTGTAGTACCAGGAGATGACCTGCTCAGGCTCTTGGTAAGCCGAGGCCATTTCTTCGATCATTTCGCGAACCTTGCCTTCGTCCGGCTTCAGGTCGTACTGCTTGACCACTTCGGCGACGATCAGGCCCAGCACCACACGGCGCTTGGCTTGCTCTTCGAACAGCTCGGCCGGCAGTTGCTCAGGCTTGATGTTGCCACCGAACTGCTGAACAGCCTGGACGCGCAGGCGGTTGACTTCGTTTTCCAGCAGGGCTTTCGGTACTTCGATCGGGTTGGCGGCCAGCAGACCGTCCATGACCTGGTTTTTCACCTTGGTCTTGATCGCCTGACGCAGCTCACGCTCCATGTTCTTGCGAACTTCGGTGCGGAAGCCTTCCAGGGTCGATTCCTTGATGCCGAACTGGGCGAAGAATTCTTCGTTCAGCTCTGGCAGCACAGGGGCCGAAACGCTGTTGACGGTGATGGTGAACTCGGCGGCTTTGCCAGCCAGGTCCAGGTTCTGGTAGTCCTCAGGGAAGGTCACGTTGACAACGCGCTCTTCGCCTGCTTTGGCGCCAACCAGGCCGTCTTCGAAGCCCGGGATCATGCGGCCGGAACCCAGTACCAGCTGGGTGCCCTGGGCCGAACCACCGGCGAAGGCTTCACCGTCGATCTTGCCGACGAAGTCGATGTTGACCTGGTCGTCTTTCTCGGCAGCGCGCTCGACAGCCTCGAAGCGGACGTTCTGCTTGCGCAGCACTTCCAGCATGTTGTCCAGGTCGGCGTCAGCCACTTCGGCGCTCAGGCGCTCGACGTTGATCGACTCCAGGCCGGAAACAGCGAACTCCGGGAACACTTCGAAGATAGCGACGAATTCCAGGTCCTTGCCCTTCTCGAAGGACTTCGGCTCAACGGCCGGAGCGCCAGCCGGGTTCAGCTTCTGCTCGACGATGGCTTCGTAGAAGGAAGCCTGGACCAGGTCACCGAAGGCCTCTTGGCGAGCATCGGCTTCGAAACGCTGACGGATCACGCTCATCGGCACTTTGCCTGGGCGGAAGCCCGCGACTTTGGCGCGCTTGGCAGTCTGCTGCAGACGCTTGTTGACTTCGTTCTCGACGCGCTCGGCCGGAACGGCGATGGTCATGCGGCGCTCGAGAGCGGAAGTGTTTTCAACAGAAACTTGCATGGATATTCCTCGTTGCACAGACGTTAGCCGGCGATAGCCCGACTCCAGAATCAAGGGCAAGCATTCTAGTGAGTCACGCACCAGAAGTCACCCCACTCGGGACGACGGGAAACCACGCCGGTCGATTAGCTTGCAAGGCCCGCACGGCTTGCCGCCGGGCCTCTTTATATAAGTAGGCTGCGCAACGCCATCGGCGGCGCGCAACCGAAATACCTTGTCAAACAACTGCAGCGTGTGAAAACGCCCTTATTGCGGGTCGATCTCGTTGAACTGGCAGTACTCTTCCCACTCCATGCCCAACGCCTCGGCCACTTCGCGGTGGGTCTCCAGGCGCATGGCTTGCAGCTGCTCGGGGGTTTCGGCGATCAGTTGCAGCGCCAGCTCCCAAGGCTGCAGGCCCTGCTCGTCGGCGGCATCCTCGAACGCCCACTGGATCTGCTGAGCCTGCTCGCGCGCATCCAGCTCACTGATCTCTTCGAGCAGTTGCGGATTGGCTTCGGCGAAGCGCTGCAGCGCCAGGGCCTGGCGGGCTTCTTTTGCAATCATCGGGCTATTCCTCTACCGACCTGTCAGTCGGTGTTTCAACCGGCTGAAATCTATCAGCTTTTATTGGGGTGTCACCAGAGGATTACAAGGGGGTTGCGCGATGTTTTTTTGAGGGCGCACGCTTTGAGTTTTGAGGCGCGAAGCGCTTGCCTTGGGATCTTCAGCGCCCTTGAGATCGAGCGCCGCCCGCGGGGCGCTTGGCTTGGGATCTTCAGCGCCCTTGAGACCGAGCGCCGCCCGCGCGGCGCTTCGCGGGGCAAGCCCGCTTGTATGGTAGGACTTGAAGGGAGGAGGAGGGACATAGCTCGCTTCTGACTGTTCGCAGCAGTACAGACCGTGGGAGAAATCACCCCTCCTCCTTTCAACACCCAAGCG
>NZ_JBDFPP010000020.1:0-83472 GCF_039672635.1 Pseudomonas sp. P39-UII1 | reverse complement strand
GTACGGGCTCGATGCCCTAGGAGCGGCTCCGCTTCAAGACCTTCCCTCGATGATCAGTCGAGAACTTTCGCCTCTTGGGAGGCGAAAGTCGAGATACAAGGAGCGGCTTTAGCCGCGATGCGCCGCGCGGGCGGCGCTCGATCTCATGAACGATGGAGAATCAGCGGCGGGCCCCAGCCACTCAGTTACTGGAAAGCCGATCCCCGCGGGCAAACCGCCAGGTGCGGATAATCTCCAGCCGGTCGTATTCGGCAAGGTCCCCGGTAAACGGCGCAAACGGCGCGGCCAGGCGCACGATGCGCTGCGCGGCCTGGTCCAGCAGCGGCTGGCCGGACGACTCCAGCACCAGTACCTCATACAACGAGCCATCGCGGTTGATCGACACCATCATCCGCAAGTTGCCGTAAATCTGCTGCCGGCGCGCTTCATCGGGGTAGTTGAGGTTGCCCACCCGCTCGACCTTCTTGCGCCACTCTTCCTTGTACCAGGCGCCCTTGTCGCGCATGGTCGACGCCGCGTTCAGCCGGTGGATGCGCGGGCGTTTGGCGTACATCTGCTGTTCGTTGGACAGCTCGGCCTCAAGGCTCGCGATCTGGCTCGACAGCTGCGAGCTGTCGAAATCAGGCGTGGCCGCTGCCGGTTTTGGCTGCGGTTTGCTTGCCTTGGGCTTGGGCTCGACCTTCTGCGCCTTGGGCGCCTGGGTGGCCACGGCAGACTTCTGCGGCGCAGGCGGCGGCACGACTTCGGGCTTGGCCGCGGGCGGTGGTGTGACCTTGTTGATCTTGCTGTCCTGGAACGGCGCGACCTCGGTGGTGGTGGGCACCGCCTTTTTTTCCAGGGTGCCGCTGCCTTGCTGGTTGGCCTGTGCCTGGTAATCGGCCTTCTCGGGTGCCTTCTCGCTTTTGAAGGTGGCCAGCGTGATATCCATGGTCTGGCGGATTTCAGCCGGTTTGACCACGGTGAAACCGACCCCGAGGATCAGCGCCAGGTGCACCAGGGCAGCCAGGAACAGGGTAAAGCCAAGCCGGTCCACCGGGCGAACGCGGGGTGGCAGCAGGTCGGCAGGGATGTCGGCGGGCAGCGTCATCAGGTATCCAGCAACCGCAGGGCGGGGCAGCAGCTCAGTCGAAAAGGACTGGCATCATACCCCACTCCGGGCTTTTGCTTCGCGTCGGCGGTCAGCGCGCCTTCAGCTGGCGATCAATGGCATCCATCAGCTTGCCGCCGATATCGGTGTTGTAGGCGGCATCGATCTCGCGAATGCAGGTCGGGCTGGTGACGTTGATTTCGGTGAGGTAGTCGCCGATCACGTCCAGACCGACGAACAGCAGGCCCTTTTCACGCAGGGTCGGGCCGACCTGGGCGGCGATCCAGCGGTCACGCTCGCTCAGCGGGCGTGCTTCGCCACGGCCACCGGCGGCCAGGTTGCCGCGGGTCTCGCCGCTGGCCGGGATGCGCGCCAGGCAGTAGTCGACCGGCTCGCCGTCGATCATCAGGATGCGCTTGTCGCCGTCCTTGATCGCCGGCAGGTAGGCCTGGGCCATGATCTGCTGGGCGCCGAGTGCGGTGAGGGTTTCGAGGATCACCGACAGGTTGGGGTCGCCAACCCGGTGGCGGAAGATCGACGTGCCGCCCATGCCGTCCAGCGGCTTGAGGATCACGTCGCCGTGCTTGGCCGCAAATTCCCGAATGATGTCCGGGCGGCGGCTGACCAGGGTCGGCGGCGTGCACTGCGGGAACAGCGTGGCGAACAGTTTTTCGTTGCAATCGCGCAGGCTCTGCGGGCGGTTGACCACCAGCACGCCTTCGGCCTCGGCCTGTTCCAGCAGGTAAGTGCTGTAGACGAACTCCATGTCGAACGGCGGGTCCTTGCGCATCAGGATCACGTCCAACTCGGCCAGGGTGCTGTCCTGTTCGTCGCCCAGCTCGAACCAGCGCGCCGGGTCGGCGAACACTTTCAATGGGCGCATCCGCGCGCGGGCCTTGCCTTCGCCCTGGTACAGGTCGCGCTGCTCCATGTAGAACAGGCTCCAGCCGCGGGCCTGGGCGGCCAGCAGCATGGCCAGCGAGCTGTCCTTCTTGTAGGAGATGGACGCGATCGGGTCCATGACAATGCCGAGGCGAACGCTCATGGGGTGGTTCCTCTTGGCGGCCCGTGGCCGCGGTGAATCGAAAGAAAAGTGGCTCAGGGTGGCGCTGTGAGCGCCGCGGGTCAAGGGGGCGGCAGATGGAACGGGCCCCCGGAGTGTGCTAAAAATGCCCTCAGCTTCAAGCTGCAAGCCATCAGTGCCTTGCAGCCCACACTGTGCAGCGATGGTAGCGCGACTTATGGAACAGCCCCTGAAGGTGATGGTGATCGACGATTCCCGCACGATCCGCCGCACCGCGCAGATGTTGCTCGGCGAAGCGGGCTGCGAGGTGATCACCGCCAGCGACGGTTTCGATGCCCTGGCCAAGATCGTCGACCACCAGCCGCAGATCATTTTCGTCGACGTGCTGATGCCCCGCCTGGATGGCTATCAAACCTGTGCGGTGATCAAGCACAACAGTGCCTTCAAGGACATCCCGGTGATTCTCCTGTCGTCACGCGATGGCCTGTTCGACAAAGCCCGCGGGCGGGTGGTCGGCTCTGACCAGTTCCTGACCAAACCATTCAGCAAGGAAGAACTGCTCGACGCGATCAAGGCCCATGTGCCCGGTTTCGTTGCGCACGAACAACACGCACCCTGACCGCGCCCGAGGTGGCACGGCCTTTTTTTCCTGATGGGGAAACAGCATGGCCCGAGTTCTGATTGTCGACGACTCGCCGACAGAGATGTACAGATTGACCGAATGGCTCGAGAAGCATGGCCACCAAGTGCTCAAGGCCAACAACGGCGCCGACGGTGTGGCCCTGGCCCGCCAGGAAAAACCGGATGCGGTGCTGATGGACATCGTCATGCCTGGCATGAACGGCTTCCAGGCCACCCGCCAGCTGAGCAAGGACCCGGAAACCAGCGCCATCCCCGTGGTGGTGGTCACCACCAAGGACCAGGAAACCGACCGGATCTGGGCCACGCGGCAGGGCGCCCGCGACTTCTTGACCAAACCCGTGGAAGAAGACGCGTTGATCGCCAAGCTCAAAGAAGTACTGGGCGCTTGACCACCCGCCCCCAAGGCGCGTCGCTGACCGCCTTCGAGCTGTTGCTGGACATCGACCGGCGCTGCCGCCTGCTGGTGGCCGACCAGCCGCTGCAGGACACCCGCCTGCAACAATGGAGCGGTATCGGTTTTCGCATTGCCGGGCAGTGGTTCGTCGCGCCAATGGGCGAGGTGGCCGAGGTGTCGCGCGAGCCGCGCAGCAGCCGTGTGCCGGGGGTGCAACCGTGGGTCTGCGGGGTGGCCAACCTGCGCGGCCGGTTGCTGCCGGTGATGGACCTGAGCAGTTTTCTCGGCCTCGGCCCGGCGGCCCCGGGCAAGCAGCGGCGGGTGCTGGTGCTGGACCACGAGGACCTGTTCGTCGGCCTGCTGGTCGACGAGGTGCTGGGCCTGCAGCACTTTGCCCTGGATACCCTGGAGCTGGCGCCGCCACAGCCGTTGATTCGCGCCGCCGCAAGGTTCGTCCAGGGGCATTTCCCGCGTGAACGCAACTGGGCGATTTTCAGCCCCTTCGCCCTGTGCCAGGCGCCGGGCTTTCTAGACGTGGCGCTATAGGACTTTCGAACGTGAACAAGCCGGCCACCAATGTCGCCCCCTCCAGCATGACCCCGCGCACGCGCAGCATCGCGCAGATCACCGTGCTGTTCGTGGTGCTGATCCTGTCGATCATCCTGCTGTTCGCCAATTTCGCTTACCTCAATACCCAGTCCAACCACGACAAGCAGTACATCGGCCACGCCGGCGAACTGCGCGTGCTGTCCCAGCGCATTGCCAAGAACGCCACCGAGGCGGCGGCTGGCAAGGCCCTGGCCTTCAAGTTGCTGTCGGATGCACGCAACGATTTCGAGCGGCGTTGGAGCTACCTGCGCGAAGGTGACAAGTCCACCGGCCTGCCGGCGGCGCCGGCCGCCGTGAAGGATGAAATGGAGGCGGTACGCCAAGACTGGGAAAACCTGCGCAAGAACACCGATACCATTCTTGCCAGTGAACAGACTGTATTGTCGCTGCACCAGGTGGCGGCGACCCTGGCCGAAACCGTGCCGCAGCTGCAGGTGGAGTACGAGAAGGTGGTCGAGATCCTGCTGCAGAGCGGTGCTCCGGCCAGCCAGGTGGTTGTGGCACAACGGCAGTTGCTGCTTGCCGAGCGCATTCTGGGGTCGGTCAACACCGTGCTGGCCGGCGACGACACAGCAGCGCAGGCCGCCGACACCTTCGGCCGTGATGCCAGCCGGTTTGGCCAGGTGCTCGAAGGCATGCTGGCGGGCAACCCAGCCATTCAGGTCACCCGCGTCGAGGATGCCGACGCCCGTGCCCGGCTGGCCGAAATCGCCGAGCTGTTCCAGTTCGTCGCAGGCTCGGTCGATGAAATCCTCGAAACCTCGCCGGAGCTGTTCCGTGTGCGCGAAGCGGCCGGCAACATCTTCAGCCTGTCGCAAACCCTGCTCGATGAAGCCTCGCACCTGGCCAATGGCTTCGAGAACCTGGCCGCCGGACGCACGCTGGATACCGTCGGTGGTTATGTGCTGGGCCTGCTGGCGCTGGCCTCGATCATCCTGATCGGCCTGGTGATGGTGCGCGCCACCCACCGGCAGTTGCACGAAACCGCCGAGAAGAACGAGCGCAACCAGCAGGCGATCATGCGCCTGCTCGACGAAATCGAAGAGCTGGCCGACGGCGACCTGACCGTGACGGTGTCGGTGACCGAAGACTTCACCGGGGCCATTGCCGACTCGATCAACTATTCCGTGGACCAGTTGCGCGACCTGGTAGCCACCATCAACCACAGCGCCGAGCAAGTGGCTGCAGCGGTGCAGGACACGCAGAACACCGCCCGTCAGCTGGCCAAGGCCTCGGAGCACCAGGCCGATCAGATCAGCGAGGCGTCGGAGGCGGTGGGCGACATGGTCGAGTCGATCGACCGGGTTTCGGCGCATGCCTACGAGTCGGCCAAAGTGGCCGAGCGTTCGGTGGCGATTGCCAACAAGGGCAATGAGGTGGTGCACAACACCATCAACGGCATGGACAACATCCGCGAGCAGATCCAGGACACCGCCAAGCGGATCAAGCGCCTGGGTGAGTCTTCCCAAGAGATCGGCGACATCGTCAGCTTGATCGACGACATTGCCGACCAGACCAACATTCTTGCCCTCAACGCGGCTATCCAGGCCTCGTTGGCGGGGGAGGCCGGCCGCGGCTTTGCCGTGGTTGCCGATGAAGTCCAGCGCCTGGCGGAGCGCTCATCCTCGGCGACGCGGCAGATCGAAGCGCTGGTGCGGACCATTCAGGCCGACACCAACGAGGCGGTGATTTCCATGGAGCAGACCACTGCCGAAGTGGTGCGTGGCGCACGGCTGGCGCAGGACGCCGGGGTGGCGCTGGCCGAAATCGAAGGGGTTTCGCAAAACCTCGCCGAACTTATCCACAGCATCTCGGATGCCGCCCAGTTGCAGACATCCTCTGCAGGGCAGATTTCCCACACCATGGCGGTCATCCAGCAGATCACCGCGCAAACCTCCGCCGGCTCCGGGGCCACCGCCGACAGCATCCGCCACCTGGCACGGATGGCCAGCGAGATGCGCCGCTCGGTGTCCGGGTTTACTTTGCCAGCACCGGCCGAGCGGCGCTAAGGAATGGTCATGGCTGCAGCCGTAAGCCCCGAACGCCACGATACCGTGGCCCTGGCCTGGACGCGGGCGGCCATCCTCGACTGCCTGGGCCAGGCGCGCCAAGCCCTGGAGCGCTTTGCCGGGGCGACGGACGACTTGTCCTTGCTAGGGTTCGTGGTGGACAACCTGCACCAGGTGCATGGCTGCCTGCGCATGCTGGAACTGCGCGGTGCCACGCGCCTGGCCGAAGAGCTGGAGCTGTTGGCCAGGGCCATTGCCGAAGGCCAGGTCAGCCCGCGCGGTGACTGCCTGGGGCCGCTGTTCCGTGGCCTGGAGCAACTGCCGTCGTACCTGGAGCGGCTGCGCGGGGCGCGGCATGACCTGCCGCTGGTGATGCTGCCGTTGCTCAACCAGTTGCGCGCCTGCCGCGGTGTCGAGCCGTTGGCCCAGGGTAGCTTGATCAGCGGCGCAGCCCAGCGCTTTGCAGGCTCCGACGACCTGGCCAACCTCGACCTGTCGTTGAGCAACTGGCGTGATCAGATTCAGGCAGGGCCCGGGCGTGATGCGTTGCGCTCGGTGATCAGCGCCTTGTGCGATGACCTGATGCGCATCAAGGAGCGCCTGGACCAGTTCGTGCGGGGTGATCGCCAGCACAGCGAGCAGCTGGACAGCCTGCTGTCACCCTTGCGCCATGTTGCCGATACCCTCGCGGTCCTGGGTTTTCAGCAGCCACGGCGGGTGATCGTCGACCAGGTGCTGGCCCTGCAAGCCGTGGCCCAGGGCGAACGCGCGGCAAATGACGCGGTGCTCATGGATGTGGCAGGCGCCTTGCTGTACGTGGAGGCAAGCCTCAATGGCATGGTCGGCCCGCTGGAGGAAGGCGGGCAGGGCGGCCTGCCCGGTTCGGACTTGGCCGAAATTCGCCAGCTGGTGCTGAACGAATCGCTGAATGTGCTGCAGCAGGCCAAGGACCTGATCGGCGATTGCCTTGAGTCCGACTGGCCGCGCCAGCGCCTGCAGCCCTTGCCGGGCCTGCTGCAGCAGGTGCGAGGTGCGCTGGCGATGCTGATGCTGCCAGCGGCTGCCGAAGTGTTCGCCGGCTGTGCGGGCTATGTGCAGCGCTGGCTGCAGCATCTTGACGTGGAGCCGCCAGCGGACGAGCTGAACCACCTGGCTGACGCCCTCAGCGCCAGCGAGTGCTACCTGCAATGGCGGGTTGCCGACCCGCTGGCCGATGGCCAGCCCTTCCTCGACATGGCCCGCGCAAGCTTGTCGGCGCTGGGCGTGCAGTGCTCGCACGGTGATGCCGGCGTTGAGCAGGACGGCAGCACCGACGGCATCGATGATGAACTGCGCGAGGTGTTCCTCGAGGAAGCCGGCGAGTTGCTGCCAGAGATCGAGCGGCACTGGTTGCGCTGGCGTGCCGACAATACCCTGCGCGATGCCTTGCTGGAGGTACGCCGCGACCTGCATACGCTCAAAGGCAGTGGCCGCATGGTCCATGCCCAGGCGGTCGCCGAACTGGCCTGGGGCGGCGAGCATCTGCTCAACCGGGTGCTGGAGGGGCGCATGACGCTGGCCCCGGAAGGCGTGGTGGCCTTGCAGCAGGTAGTCGTGCACCTGCCCGACCTGCTGGCCGACTTTGCTGCCGGCCAGATGCCCCAGGTGACCGAGATCGAGCAATTGGCGAGCCACCTGCATGCACTGGCGGAAAACGATGCACCGGCCAGTGCCGAGATCGATGGCCTCGACCCGCTGTTGCTGGACATCTTTCGCAATGAGGCCCAGGGCCACCTGGCCAGCCTGGACGCATTCCTGCAGGCCGCCGATGGCCAGGGCACCGTTGTCAGCGATGGCCTGCAGCGCGCCCTGCACACGCTCAAAGGCAGCGCGGCGATGGCTGGCGTGTTACCGATCGCCGAGCTGGCGACTGCCTTCGACCGCCTGGTGCGCGAGTACCGGGGCCACCAGTTCCCATTGCAGGTGGCCGAAATCGAATGGCTGGAAGCGGCGCGGGCTTTGTTTGAAGCGGGGTTGGCGCAATTGAGCAGCACGCCGTTGGCCGCCATACCCGGTGCGGCCGAGCTGATCGAGCAGGTCGGCGAGGCGGTGGACGCGCGGCTTGCCAGCGTGCATGACGAGCCGCTGCAGGCGCGCCGGGGCAGGCGCGACCCGCAATTGATCGCAAACTTCCTGGCCCAAGCCATGGACATCCTGTTGGACGCCGAGTCGTTGCTGTCGCGCTGGCAGGAGCAACCCGGGCAGCGCCAGTCGCTGGACACCTTGCTCGATGAACTGACCACCCTCTGCCACGGTGCGCACCTGGCCGACCTGTGGCAAATGGACGATGTCTGCGAAGCGCTGCTGGACCTCTACGGCGCAGTGGAAGAGGGCAGCCTGGCTGCTGATGCGCGTTTCTTCGCCCAGGCCCGGCAGGCCCACGAGGTGCTGCTCGACATGCTTGACGAGGTAGCGGCTGGCCAGGAGCTGACCGCCCGGCCGGACTGCACCGATGGCCTGCGCAATTTGCTCGACGGCGCCTTGGCGCCCGATGCCACAGGCCTGGTGGCACCTGGGTCGGTGACTGTGCTCGATGCCCCCCTGGAGCCGGCCGAAGAGGCCGATAACCCGGGTGACAAGGAACTGCTGGAAGTCTTCCTCGAAGAAAGCTCGGACATCGTCGAAAGCGCCGGCGCGGCCCTGGCGCGCTGGCAGGCCGACCCGCGCAGCAGCGTTGAAGTGGACAACCTGCTGCGTGACCTGCACACGCTCAAGGGCGGCGCACGAATGGTCGAAATCGCCGCCATCGGCGACCTGGCCCACGAGCTGGAATTTCTTTACGAACTGCTGGCCGCTGGGCGTTTGCCGCCGACTGCGCCGTTGTTCGCCCTGTTGCAAAACTGCCATGACCGCCTGGCGCACATGCTCGATGCCGTGCGCCTGGGCCAGCCGCTGCATGCCGCCACCGCGCTGATCGACTACATCCGTAACTTCAGCAGCGCCGCCCTGACCGACAGTGCCGCCGGGCAGGCGCAGGCCGAGGCCGCGCCCGCCGAGGTGGCTGCTGCTGCCCCGGAGCGGGCGCCTGGCGACATGGTCAAGGTGGATGCCGAACTGCTCGACGACCTCGGCAACCTGGCTGGCGAGCACTCCGTCATCCGCGGGCGTATCGAGCAACAAGTCAACGATGCCCAGTTTGCCCTGAACGAGATGGAAACCACGCTGGAGCGCATGCGCGACCAGCTGCTGCGCCTGGACATGGAAACCCAAGGGCGGATCAGCAGCCGCCAGCCGTTCGAGGGTGACGCCTACGAAGACTTCGACCCGCTGGAAATGGACCGCCATTCGCAGCTGCAGCAGTTGTCTCGGGCGCTGTTCGAATCGGCATCCGACCTGCTCGACCTGAAAGAGACATTGGCCCAGCGTGCGCAGGAGGCCCAGAGCCTGCTGCAACAGCAGGCGAGGGTGAACAGCCAGTTGCAGGAAGGCCTGACCGCGACCTTGATGGTGCCGTTCGAGCGCCTGGTGCCGCGCTTGCAGCGGGTGGTGCGCCAGGTGGCCAGCGAGCTGGGCAAGCAGGTCGAGCTGGTGGTCGGCAATGCCGAGGGCGAGCTCGACCGCAGTGTGCTCGAGCGCATGGTGGCGCCGCTCGAGCACATGCTGCGCAATGCCGTCGACCATGGCCTGGAAACACGTGAGGCGCGCCTGGCGGCCGGCAAGCCGGAGTTGGGCACCATTCACCTGAATCTGCTGCATGAGGGCGCCGATATCGTCATCGAGATGACCGACGATGGCGCCGGCGTGCCGCTGGAGGCCGTGCGGCGCAAGGCGATCAAACGTGGCTTGCTGGACCCGCAGGCACACCTGAGCGACCACGAGATCCTGCAATTCATCTTGCGCCCGGGCTTTTCCACGGCCGAGAAGATCACTCAGATTTCCGGGCGTGGCCTTGGCATGGACGTGGTCCACGAAGAGGTCAAGCAACTAGGTGGCTCGATGAGTATCGAGTCGGCCCCAGGCAAGGGCGCACGCTTCCTGATCCGACTGCCTTTCACCGTGTCGATCAACCGCGCGGTGATGGTGCACCTGGGCGAAGAGCAGTACGCCATCCCGCTCAACACCATCGAGGGCATCGTCCGCGTGCCGCCAGCCGAGCTGGCCGCCTGCTATCAGCAAGACGTGCCCCATTACGTTTATGCCGGCCACACGTACGAATTGCGCTACCTGGGTGAGCTGCTGCAAGGCTTGCCACGCCCCAGCCTGCTGGGCCAGAGCGTGCCGTTGCCGGTGCTGCTGGTGCACTCCCAGGAGCAGTCGTTCGCCATTCAGGTCGACAGCCTGTCGCCCAGCCGCGAGATCGTGGTGAAAAGCCTTGGCCCCCAGTTCGCGGCTGTCGCGGGGCTGTCGGGCGCCACCTTGCTCGGTGATGGCCGGGTGGTGCTGATTCTTGATCTGCTCGGCCAGCTGCGCGGCCAGCAACGGCGCCTGGCACGCTTGCCGGCCGGTAGCGGGGTACAGCGCACGCTGTTCGGGCCGGCACCGCGTAGGGCGTTGCTGGTGATGGTGGTGGACGACTCGGTGACCGTGCGCAAAGTCACCAGCCGCCTGCTGGAGCGCCATGGCATGAGCGTGCTGACGGCCAAGGACGGTGTCGACGCCATGGCCTTGCTGGAAGAGCACCGCCCGGACGTGTTGCTGCTGGACATCGAAATGCCGCGTATGGACGGCTTTGAAGTGGCCGCCCGTATTCGCCGTGACCAGCGTCTTAAAGACCTCCCCATCATCATGATCACTTCGCGCACCGGGCAGAAGCACCGTGACCGGGCCATGGCCATCGGTGTCAACGACTACCTGGGCAAACCCTATCAGGAGTCGGTGCTGCTGCAGAGCATCGCCCACTGGAGCCAGACCCATGCTTGAACTGATCTCAGGCCAGCGCAGCAGCCTGACCGGTTTGCTGCTGCCGTTGGGCGACCGCACGCTGGTGCTGCCCAATGTCGCCGTGGCGGAACTGATTGGCCAGCGCAACCTGGTGTGCCAGCGCGGCGAGCCGGCTTGGCACCTGGGGTGGATCGATTGGCGCCAGCAGCACCTGCCGCTGATCGGTTTCGAGGCGGCTTGTGGCACAGAGACACCGTGCGGCGAGCGGGCGCGTATCGTCGTGTTGAACGCGCTCGGCGATACCGGGCTGCGTTACCTGGCGGTGCTGCTGCAGGACATTCCGCGCTCGTGCAAGCTCGACAGCCAGCTCAACTATGTGGATGTGGCGCTGGGTAGCCTGGAGCTGGCGGCGGTGCAGGTGGGCGAGCAGGTGGCACGGGTGCCGGACCTGATCGGGCTGGAGAGGCTGGTGCGTGACGCGCGACTGCAACCTGTGCTTGGGTAGGATGGTGCTGCGGCTGGCCTTTTCGCGGGGCAAGCCCGCTCCCACAGGTACACCACTGTCAGGATGAGGAACCCAGCCCATCCAAGGAGGTCTGTGTTTGCATGTATTACGGTGAACGTTTCAACGCTTGGACCCACCTCGTCGGTGCCATTCTGGCCGGCCTCGGTGCCATCTGGCTGATCGTCGTCGCAGGCCTGCAGGGCGACCCCTGGAAGATCGTCAGTTTCTCCATCTACGGCGGCACACTGCTGCTGCTTTACAGCATTTCGACCCTCTACCACAGCACTCGCGGCCGGGCGAAGGTGATCATGCGCAAGCTCGATCACCTGTCGATCTACCTGCTGATTGCCGGCAGCTACACGCCGTTCTGCCTGGTCAGCCTGCGCGGGCCCTGGGGCTGGAGCCTGTTCGGTGTGGTCTGGGGGCTGGCGGTGCTTGGCATGCTCCAGGAAATCAAGCCGCGCTCCGAGGCACGGGTCCTGTCGATCATCATCTACGCGGTAATGGGCTGGATTGTCCTGGTGGCGGTCAAGCCGCTGCTGCACAGCCTCGGCACCGCTGGCTTCGCCTGGCTGGCGGCCGGTGGGGTGTTCTACACGGTGGGGATCATCTTCTTCGCGTTCGACAGCCGCTTCCGCCATTGGCATGGCATCTGGCACCTGTTCGTGATTGCCGGCAGCCTGATGCACTTCGTGGCGGTGTCACTGTACGTGCGTTAGGGGGTTGAGCGCCGCGCGGGCGGCGCTCGATCTGATAGGCGAAAACAATCCCCTGGCATCCCCTACGAAAAATCACCCCACAATTGCTGCGCCACCGACAGCGCCACCACCGGCGCTGTTTCGGTCCGCAGTACGCGCGGGCCAAGGCGGGCGGCGTGGAAGCCGGCGCCCTTGGCCTGCTCGACCTCGGCATCGCTCAGGCCGCCTTCGGGGCCGATGAGGAAGGCCAGGCGTGCCGGCTTGGCATGGCTGGTCAGTGGCTCGGCAACTGGGTGCAGCACCAGCTTGAGGTCCGCGTCGCTGCTTTTGATCCAATCCGCCAGGCTTACGGGCGGGTGGATCACTGGCAAGGTCGAACGGCCGCACTGCTCACAGGCGCTGATCGCTACCTGGCGCCAGTGGGCCAGGCGTTTGTCGGCACGCTCATCCTTCAGGCGCACTTCGCAGCGCTCGCTGACGATCGGCGTGATTTCGTTGGCGCCCAATTCGGTGGCCTTCTGAATCGCCCAATCCATGCGCTCGCCACGGGACAGGCCCTGACCGAGGTGGATGTGCAGCGACGACTCGGCCTGGCCGGGGAGGGCCTGATCGAGGCTCACGCGCACGGTTTTCTTGCCCACTTCCAGCAGCTGGCCGAGGTATTCCTGGCCACTGCCATCGAACAGCTGCACGGCATCGCCGGCGGCCATGCGCAATACGCGGCCAATGTAGTGGGCCTGGGCCTCGGGCAGGTCGTGCTCGCCAAGGCTCAGGGGGGCGTCGATAAAGAAGCGGGACAGTCTCATGGTTCTGCTCGGAAAGAAGGTTGGACATCGTGCCCCTGTGGGAGCGGCCTTGTGTCGCGAAAGGGCCGCAGAGCGGCCCCGTTAATGTCGCAGCGACGCTGAACCCGCGGCGACACAAGGCCGCTTCTACAAGGCAGTGCGATGGCTGTTTGGTCAGCCCGGATCGCGGAAATCCGGGTGGAAGTTGGCTGGCACGGCGATACTGACGCTGTCCCGGGTCGCGATATCGATGCCCTCAGTGGCGACTTCGGCGAGGAAGTCGATCTGTTCCGGGGTAATCACGTAAGGCGGCAGGAAGTACACCACGCTGCCCAGCGGGCGCAGTAACGCACCGCGGGTCAGGGCATGCTCGAACACCTTCAGGCCACGGCGCTCCTGCCACGGGTAGGCGACCTTGCCGGCCTTGTCCTGGACCATCTCGATCGCCAGGGCCATGCCGGTCTGGCGGATTTCCGCGACATGGGCATGATCGGCCAGGTGCGCCGTGGCGCTGGCCATGCGCGCAGACAACGCCTTGTTGGCCTCGATCACGTTGTCCTGCTCGAAGATATCGAGGGTCGCCAACGCAGCGGCGCACGCCAGCGGGTTACCGGTGTAGCTATGCGAATGGAGGAACGCGCGCAGGGTCGGGTAGTCGTCGTAGAACGCCTGGTACACCGTGTCGGTGGTCACGCAGGCGGCCAGCGGCAGGTAACCGCCGGTCAGCGCCTTGGACAGGCACAGGAAGTCGGGGCGGATGCCGGCCTGCTCACAGGCGAACATCGTGCCGGTGCGGCCGAAACCAACGGCGATTTCATCGTGAATCAGGTGTACGCCATAACGGTCGCAGGCCTCGCGCAGCAGCTTGAGGTAGACCGGGTGGTACATGCGCATGCCGCCGGCGCCCTGGATCAAAGGCTCGATGATCACTGCAGCGATGGTTTCGTGATGCTCGGCCAGGGTCTGTTCCATGGCCTGGAACATGTTGCGCGAATGTTCTTCCCAACCCATGCCCTCGGGGCGCAGGTAGCAGTCCGGGCTAGGCACCTTGATGGTGTCGAGCAGCAACGCCTTGTAGGTTTCGGTGAACAGCGGCACGTCGCCCACCGACATCGCGGCAATGGTCTCGCCGTGGTAGCTGTTGGTCAGGGTGACGAAGCGTTTTTTTGACGGTTTGCCGATGTTCAGCCAGTAGTGGAAGCTCATCTTCAGCGCCACTTCGATGCACGAAGAGCCATTGTCGGCGTAGAACACCCTATCCAGCCCGGCCGGCGTCATGGCCACCAGGCGTTCGGACAGTTCGATCACCGGCTGGTGGCTGAAGCCTGCCAGGATCACATGCTCGAGCTGGTCGACCTGGTCTTTGATGCGCTGGTTGATGCGTGGGTTGGCGTGGCCGAACACATTGACCCACCAGCTGCTGACGGCATCCAGGTAGCGCTTGCCTTCGAAGTCCTCGAGCCACACCCCTTCGCCGCGCTTGATCGGGATCAGCGGCAGCTGCTCGTGGTCTTTCATCTGGGTGCAGGGGTGCCACAGGACCTTGAGGTCACGCTGCATCCACTGATCATTGAGGCCCATCGGCGCTTCTCCTGGCGTTACGGCTTGGTTTGACCGCGTAAGCCTAAGCAATGCCGGGAGGTAGAACAACCGCTGCGGCTCAATGGCGGCAGGTGCGGGTCCATTCGAGCTTGCGAATGTGGACGGTGCCGGCTTGAGAAGTGGAAATGGTCAGGCGCCGAAACGGCCCGGCCAGTAGCTGATGGTACGGTTGGGTGGAGATCGGGCCGGGCATGAACTCGGTAAACCCGCTGCCCGAAAGCGTGAGCCAGTAGAAGTTGCGCGGGGCCGGGGCGAAGGGGCCGGTGTCGTAACCATCGGTGTCCAGCAGCAATTGCACATCTTCGAAGTGCTGATCGCTGACCACGTAGTACTCGAGGCGAAGGCTCTCGACTTCCTGGCTGAAGGTGATCTCCACGTCACTCTGCTCGCCGATCACAAGCTCGGTACCCTCATCGCCCTTGAAGGCTTCATGAAAGCCCGTCCAGGAAGTGCCGTTCGAGCGGATGCTCAAGCCTGATGGCGTGAGCAGCGTCTGTTTGTGCGTAAGGAACTGCCGTTTGACGTGTGCGAAATGCTCCTCATAGATCATTCGCGGCTCCTTTTGTCGGATTTTTGGCCACCTTGCACCAGCATTGCGCAGGCCCGGGAGCCTTGGCTACTGGCAAAAATGCCAGTTGCCAAAGGCACTTGATGTCGCTGTGGTGGCAGGGTGCCCAGACCTGACGTATTCTTAACGCATAGTCTCTCGGGGCATTCCTGCCTCTTCCCATTTCTGTAACGTCAACTCGGAGTTCGCCATCATGGCTGCTGCTTGGGTGCGCCTGTGCGCGTTGGTATTGATCGGTGTGTCCAGCGGCGCCGCGCTGGCGAAGGACAAGACACCTTCGGCAATCGTGGTGGGTGGTGGCCTGGCAGGCCTGACTGCTGCCTACGAACTGCAGGACAAGGGCTGGCAGGTGACTTTGCTGGAAGCCAAGTCGGGCATGGGCGGCCGTTCGGGCCTGGCCACCAGCGAGTGGATCGGCAACAGCAAGGCCCAGCCGGTGCTCAACCAGTACCTCGACCGCTTCAAGCTGGAAACCCTGCCGGCGCCGGAGTTCGTCCGTACGCCGGGCTACCTGATCGACGGTGAGTACTTCAGCGCCAGCGATCTGGCCAGCAAACAGCCGGCCACCGCCGAGGCGCTCAAGCGTTACGAAAAAACCCTCGACGACCTGGCCCGGTCGATCGATGACCCGCTCAAGCCGCAGGCGACCAGCACGCTGTTTGCCCTTGACCAGATGAACGTGTCCACCTGGCTCGACAAGCTGCAGCTGCCGAGCACCGCGCGACAGCTGGTCAACCAGCAGATTCGTAGCCGCTACGATGAACCGTCGCGCCTGTCGCTGCTGTACTTCGCCCAGCAGAACCGCGTCTACCGCGGCGTCAGCGACCGTGACCTGCGTGCATCGCGCCTGCCGGGCGGCAGCCCGGTGCTGGCCCAGGCCTTCGTCAAACAGCTGAAAACGATCAAGACCAGCTCGCCGGTCACCGCCATCGTGCAGGACAAGGACGGTGTCACGGTCAAGGTCGGCAGCACCAGCTACCAGGCCGACTACCTGGTCATGGCCGTGCCTTTGCGGGCGCTGGCCAAGATCCAGATGACCCCGGGCCTGGACACCCAGCACGTTGCGGCACTGAAAGGCACCAACTATGGCTGGCGCGACCAGCTGATGCTCAAGTTCAAGCAGCCAGTGTGGGAAAGCCGCTCGCGCATGTCTGGAGAAATTTTCAGCAACGCAGGCCTGGGCATGCTGTGGATCGAGCCGGCGCTCAAGGGTGGCGCCAACGTGGTGATCAACCTGTCGGGTGACAATGCCCGCCTGTTGCAGGCATTTGGCGACAAGCAGATGGTCGACCAGGTACTGATCCGCCTGCATGCGTTCTATCCACAGGCCCGCGGTGCGTTCACCGGCTATGAGGTCAAGCGCTACAGCACCGACGCCGGCACTGGCGGTGCCTACCTGGCGTACGGCCCGGGGCAGATCAGCAAGTACTGGCGCCTGTGGGAGCGCCCGGTACAACGCATAACCTTTGCCGGCGAACACACCGATGCGCTCTACCCAGGCACCCTGGAAGGCGCCCTGCGCAGCGGCCAACGTGCCGCCAGCCAGGTGCAGGACCTGCTGGCCGGCAAGTCGTTCGACCCCGCCAAGGCTGTGCCGGTCGCGGCGGCAGCGGCAGCGGGTGCGGCGGCGAGCAAAGACAAGGGCGGGTTCTTCTCGATCATGTTTGGCGGCTCGTCCGACAAAGGTGATAAAGCCGACAAGGCCCCTGCCAAGGCTGAACCGATGAAGGCTGAAGACGCCAAGCAGGACAAGCCAGGGTTCTTCTCGCGCATGTTCGGCGGTGCGGACAAGCCAGAGGTGCAGACTGCGCCAATTGCCAAGGCCGAAGAAGTGGCGCCGGCGCCCGCTCCTGTAGCCGCTCCGGCGCCTGTGGTACCGGCACCGGTCGCCAAGCAAGAGCCTGTCAAGCCAGCGCCCAACAAGGCAGCACCGGCCAAGCATGCGCCAGCGCACAAGCCGGCGGCGAAGCAAGCGCACAAGCCTGTGGAGGCCAAGAAGGCTACCGCCAAATCGGAGCCTGCGAAGAAAGCCGTGGCCAACACCCAGGCCAACGCCAACTGATGTGATGCCTGTACTGGCCCTATCGCCGGCTTGCCAACGATAGGGCCGCAGCTGACAACCTAGAATTACCCGCTATCGTTAATGTTTCCTTAATAGCAAACTCGCACACTAACTATCGGATTTGTCGATAATCCAAAGCAATTTTTTCAGCTTTTATTCGATACGTTACGCGTTAGTCTGTGTACAGCTTTCACGGGGAAACACGTCATCATGCAACTGCGCAACTCATCTTCTCGCTACGGCGCGGTCAGCATTGTCCTGCACTGGGGCGTGGCGCTGGCGGTCTTCGGCCTGTTCGGCCTGGGCCTGTGGATGGTCGGGCTCGACTACTACAGCCCTTGGCGCAAATCCGGCCCAGACCTGCACAAGAGCATCGGCTTGGTATTGCTGGCAGTGATGCTGTTGCGTGTGTTGTGGCGCTTCATCAGCCCACCACCACCGGCACCGGCCAACCACGGGGCAGTTACCCGCGTGGCGGCCAAGCTGGGGCACCTGGCGCTGTACCTGGGCCTGTTTGCGGTGATGATTGCCGGTTACCTGATTTCCACCGCCGACGGTGTCGGTATACCGGTGTTCGGCCTGTTCGAGGTGCCGGCGCTGATCAGCGACCTGCCCGACCAGGCGGACCTGGCTGGCGTGGTTCATTTGTGGCTGGCCTGGGGCGTGGTGATTTTCGCCGTGCTGCACGGCCTTGCCGCCCTCAAGCATCATTTCATCGACCGTGACGCGACCCTGAGCCGTATGCTGGGCCGCAAAGCTTGACTCTCAACCTCAATTGCAAGGAATAGAAAGGATGTTGAAAAAGACTTTTGCCGCTCTGGCGCTCGGTACCGCCCTGTTCTCCGCTGGCCAGGCCATGGCAGCCGATTACAAGATCGACAAGGAAGGCCAGCACGCGTTCGTCGACTGGAAGATCAGCCACCTGGGCTACAGCTTCATCCACGGTACCTTCAAGGACTTCGATGGCGCCTTCACCTGGGACAGCGCCAAGCCTGAAGCCAGTAAAATCAATGTCGACCTGAAAACCGCCAGCCTGTGGTCCAACCACGCCGAGCGTGACAAGCACATCGCCAGCGCCGACTTCCTGGACGTGAAGAAGTATCCAAACGCCAAGTTCGTGTCCACCGCTGTGAAATCGACCGGTGACAAGACCGCCGACGTGACCGGTGACCTGACCCTGCACGGCGTGACCAAGCCCGTCACCTTCAAGGCCACCTTCAACGGTGAAGGCAAGGACCCGTGGGGCGGTGAGCGTGCTGGCTTCAACGCCACCACCACCCTCAACCTGAACGACTTCGGCATCAAGGGCCCGGGCGCCACTTCGCAGACCCTGGACCTGGATATCAGTCTCGAAGGTGTGAAGCAGAAGTAAGTGTTGCTTGCGCAATAAAAAACGCCGCCCATTGGGCGGCGTTTTTTTGTGCAGCTCGGTTATGAGCCTTTGCGGGTCAGCAGCGCTGGGCGCTCACCGCGTGGGCGGCTTGGCAGGTCATCCAGCTGCTCAGGCGTCGGGTAACGATCGAGCTTGGACTCCTTGCGGATGATCACCGGCTGGTTTTGCGGCTCGCGCGAGCTGCGCACTGCCGGTTCCTGGCGCGATGCATCATCGCGACCGGCCGAGCGGTTGCGGCCGCCACCGTTGTTGTCGCGGCGTGCACCACCACCATTGTTGTTGCGGGGTGGGCGTTTTTCACCAGAGGCGCTGCGCGGCTGGCTGCCATTACGGCCTTGGCCACCACCGCTGTTGCTGCGTGGCGCGTTGGCCTGGCCGCCGGCACCGGCAGTAGCACCCGGACGACGGTTGCGGCCCTGGTTCTTGGCGTTCTGGTACGGGCTGACGTAGTCGGCACGGTTACCGAAGTTATCCACTTCGTCGTCCAGAAACTCATCCGGGGCACGGTCGGCTGGAGCTTTCGGCGCGCTGTTCTGACCGGCTTGCTGCTGACGCGGTTTCTTGTCACGTGGCTTGCGCGGCTGTTGCTGCCTGTCGGCGGACTTTTCCTTGTCGGCAGGCTTGTCAGCAGCTTGCTGCTTGGCCTTGCCTTTATCCTTGCCTTTGTCCTTGCGGCCACCGTTGGCGTCTTTGCTGCCGTCGCCACGCGCCTGCTGGTTGCGACCACCGCGGCCGTTGCCCTGCGGGCGTTCGCGCACTTCTGGTTTTTCGGCTTCCACCTGGCTTGCGTCGAAGCCCATCAGGTCGCCATCAGCGATCTTCTGGCGAGTAACCCGCTCGATGCTCTTGAGCAGTTTTTCTTCGTCCGGCGCAACCAGCGAAATAGCCTCGCCCGAGCGCCCGGCACGGCCGGTACGGCCGATACGGTGAACGTAATCTTCCTCGACATTCGGCAGCTCGAAATTGACCACATGCGGCAGCTGGTCGATGTCCAGGCCACGGGCGGCAATGTCGGTGGCGACCAGCACGCGCACGCTGTTGGCCTTGAAATCGGCCAGGGCCTTGGTGCGGGCGTTCTGGCTCTTGTTGCCGTGGATCGCAGCGGCGCTCAGGCCGTGTTTTTCCAGATACTCGGCCAGGCGGTTGGCGCCGTGCTTGGTACGGGTGAATACCAGCACCTGTTCCCACGCACCCAGCGTGATCAGGTGCGCCAGCAGCGCGCGCTTGTGGCTGGCTGGCAGGCGGTAGACGCGCTGCTCGATCCGTTCGACCGTGGTGTTGGGGGGGGTGACCTCGATGCGCTCCGGGTTGTGCAGGAGCTTGTCGGCCAGGTCGGTGATGTCTTTGGAGAAGGTCGCGGAGAACAGCAGGTTCTGGCGCTTGGCCGGCAGGCGCGAAAGGACCTTCTTGACGTCATGGATGAAGCCCATGTCGAGCATGCGGTCGGCTTCGTCCAGGACCAGGATTTCAACGTGGGCCAGGTCGACCTTGCCTTGTCCGGCCAAGTCGAGCAGGCGCCCCGGGCAGGCCACCAGGACGTCGACGCCCTTGGCAATGGCCTGGATCTGCGGGTTCATGCCAACCCCGCCGAAGATGCAGGCGCTGACCAGCGGCAGGTCGCGGGCATACACCTTGAAGCTGTCATGCACCTGAGCCGCCAGTTCGCGGGTCGGGGTCAGCACCAGCACGCGCGGTTGGCGTGGGCCATGGCGCTGGGATTTGTCGGGGTGGCCTGCCGGGAACAGACGCTCAAGGATCGGCAAGGCGAAGCCGCCGGTTTTACCAGTACCTGTCTGTGCGGCAACCATCAGGTCGCGGCCTTGCAACACGGCGGGAATCGCCCGCTGTTGCACCGGAGTCGGCTGGGTGTAGCCCGCAGCCTCGATAGCGCGGACAAGAGCCTCGGAGAGACCGAGGGAAGCAAAGGACATGGGCAATCCTGTTCTCGTGTGGGCTGGGCCCGTAGGGATGTTCTGCCTGGCGCGACGGGCATCGGAGGGATGCGATCGCGTCCGGTCCAGCTGGGCTTTCACTGCACATC
The DNA here is from genome assembly GCF_039672635.1 of Pseudomonas sp. P39-UII1. Classification (NCBI taxonomy): domain Bacteria; kingdom Pseudomonadati; phylum Pseudomonadota; class Gammaproteobacteria; order Pseudomonadales; family Pseudomonadaceae; genus Pseudomonas; species Pseudomonas sp. P39-UII1. The sequence goes on along the minus strand of NZ_JBDFPP010000020.1, from coordinate 63,193 downwards.
CGGAAAACGGAGGGTGGACGCCAAGGGGGCGTCGGTGCCGATCGGGATGCCTGTTGCGAGGCCGAGCGTCCGGGCGTGAGCCGGGCGGGAAGGCCCGAGTATAACAGAGCTATCGCGGCGTGCTGCTTTCCTGCTGCTCAACGGCGTCAGGAAGATGGCCGGGGTCGCCGATGTAGCGTTCGATTATCGCCAGGAATGCGGGCTCCTGCTTGAAGCGCCGCAGCTCTTCGGTAAAGGCCTGGGCCAACGCCTCGCGGCCAGGTTTGCGCGCCAGGCCCAGGTATTGCGCCTGCTGGCTGATCAGCAAAGGGAGTTCCTCGACCTGCTGCTCGAGGCCGAGCTGTCGGCGCAAATAGCGCCCGACCAGGCGATCAGTGACAAGCAAATCAATGCGCCCGAGCGCCAGTTTGCCGAAATTGGCTTCGTGGCTGGGTGCTGACTCTCTACGAAAACCGGAGGCTTCGTTGAATTCGGCGCCGTAGGCATAGCCTGGCGAGGTGCCCACGGTCAGGTTGCTGAGGTCGCTGAGCTGGCTGATGACGTGGCGGCGGCGGCTGGATTGGTACAGCACGAACTCGACGTCCGACATGGGTTCCAGCGGGTAGATCAGGTAGGCCTTGCGCGAGTCGACCATGAAGATGTCCATCACGCCGTCGGCCTGGCCCTGCTCGACCATGGCCAGGCATCGCTTCCAGGGCATGAACAGCCATTCCACCTCGACACCCAGGCGTTTGAACACTTCGGTGGTGACTTCGTAGTCGATGCCTTTTGCCTGCCCCGCATCCTGATACACATAAGGCGCCCAGTCGTCGCTGACCAGGCGCAGCCGTTCGCCCTGCGCCAACGGGCTCAGGCAGGCGAGCAGCAGGATGCAGAACAGGTAGGCGATGTGTGGCATGGCGCGAGATTACGCGCTCGGCCAGGGCAAGGCCAGTGAAGCCGCAGGGCTGTGCAGAGCCGAATCAGCGTTGAGATGCTTCAAGCAGATGCGCTTCGATATCCTTGCGCCGGGCACCCAGCGAAAGACGCAGGCCCGGGTGGCGCAGGCATTGGCGCAATTGCTCCGGCTCCATGCGGCCATATCGCGCATTGAGGTTCTCCAGCGCCTTGTCCCACCAGGCCGACGCGCAGGCGCGGTCGAACTCGTTGGGGTAGGGGTAGCTGCCATACAGCAATTCACGGGCGAATTGCCGCTCGCGGCTAGGCATGGTCAAGCTCAAGGCTTTGTAACCCAAGCGTTGCAGGGTAGGGGGGCGGGGCAGTTGATCGTTCACCAGCAGCACATCGGCCAGGGCAGCGGCGCTTAGCGGTTGTTCACCGTGTTTGCGCAGCCAGGCCTGGATCTTGGCGCGGAATTGAGCTTTGCGGCTCCAGTAGTGGTGGATCACGTCGGTGCATTCGGCCAATGCCAGCTTGCGATACGCCGCCACGGCCAGGCAGAACTCTTCCAGTGTGTAGGCCGAGCGGGCCAGCGGATGAAATTCGTCCATCAGGGCGACGGAGTGGTCCAGTACGCCTGCATCTTCGCGGGTGAGGCCAATCACGCCGGAGTTGACCAGCGGCATCTGGCAGTCAGCCAGGCCCCGAGCCTGCAGGATATTCAGCAGGTTCTTGTAAAGCAGGCACTTCTGATTTTCGCCGTAGCGCCCGCCGATCGCATTGCACAGCAGGTTGCCAGGCTTGACGCGCTGGAACAGCTGCAGCGGCGACTTGCGAAAGAAGGTGTCGGTGTCGATCAGCACGGCCAGCGGGTGTTGCTGCAGTACTTGGCGCAACAGCACATGCTTGCTGCGGAAATGGTACCCGTGGGGCTGGTTCCAGGCTGTGCGCGTTGCCTCATCGAGATGATGAACGGTAACTGGCAGCTGGCTGTAGGGTTGCGGGTTGTCGGTATAGACCTGGATATCCAGGGCCTCGCCAGCTGAGGTGCCCAGGTGGGCCAGGGCGCTGACGATACTGAAGCAGGCTTCCTGATGGTAGGTGGCCGGGCCGAAGGCCAGGTAGACCAGCTGGGGGCGCGAGAGCGTGAGAGGCTGCATGGCTGGCTAAACCCATTTGAACCAGAAAAAAATAAGGCCTTAGTCTATGACTAAAGCCTTAAGCATTTCTGAATGGGACTTTGCCAAAAAGTTTCAGCGAGGCAGCTTCAGGTTGTTCCAGATCGCCAGGCTCGCCTCGGCCTGGTTCAAGGTGTAGAAGTGCAGGCCTGGCGCGCCACCTTGCAGCAGTTGTTCGCACATGCGGGTGATCACTTCTTCACCGAAGGCCTGGATGCTGGCGGTGTCGTCGCCATAGGCTTCCAGCTGCTTGCGGATCCAGCGTGGGATCTCGGCGCCGCAGGCGTCGGAGAAACGCGCCAGCTTGCTGTAGTTGGTGATCGGCATGATGCCGGGCACTACAGGAATGTCCACGCCCAGCTTCTGCGCACGCTCGACGAAGTAGAAGTAGCTCTCGGCGTTGAAGAAGTACTGGGTGATGGCGCTGTCGGCACCGGCCTTGACCTTGTGCACGAAATTGCTCAGGTCGGCTTCGAAGTTGCGCGCCTGCGGGTGCATTTCCGGGTAAGCGGCAACCTCCAGGTGGAAGTGGTCACCGCTGTCCTGGCGGATGAACTCGACCAGGTCGCTGGCATAGCGCAGTTCGCCACTGGCCATGCCCATGCCCGACGGCAGGTCGCCACGCAGGGCGACGATGCGCTTGATGCCGGCCGCTTTGTACTGGGCCAGCAGGGCGCGCAACTCATCCTTGGTGTCGCCGACACACGACAGGTGCGGGGCGGCCGGCACCTTCACTTCGCTTTCCAGCTGCAGCACGGTGTTCAGCGTGCGGTCGCGGGTCGAGCCACCGGCACCGTAGGTGCAGGAGAAGAAGTCCGGGTTGCAGGCAGCCAACTGGCGGGCAACGCCCATCAGCTTTTCGTGACCGGCATCGGTCTTGGTTGGGAAGAATTCGAAACTGTAGCGGCGTTCTTGTGACATCTCTGTTTCCTCAGCTGCAAGCCAGGGCCGCAAGCTGCAAGTAAAAGCCAGGGCGGTGTGGGCCGGCCTGGCTTGGGCATCGATCAAGATTCAACGACTACAAGCGCCAGGCGGCATCCCCCTGGCGCTTGCCGCTTAGCTTAGTAGCGGTAAGCGTGCGGCTTGAACGGGCCTTCGACAGTCACGCCGATGTAGTCGGCCTGCTGCTTGGTCAGTTGAGTGACCACGCCGCCGAAGCCGCGGACCATTTCCAGGGCCACTTCTTCGTCGAGCTTCTTCGGCAGCACTTCAACGGTCAGGCGTTCGGCTTTCTTCTCGGCCGACAGGTCAGCGAACTTCTGCTCGAACAGGAAGATCTGCGCCAGTACTTGGTTGGCGAACGAACCGTCCATGATGCGGCTTGGGTGGCCAGTGGCGTTACCCAGGTTCACCAGGCGGCCTTCGGCCAGCAGGATCAGGTAGTCGTCGTTCTGCGGGTCGAAGTCGCCAGCGCCGGTGCGGTGGATCTTGTGCACCTGCGGCTTGACCTCTTCCCACGCCCAGTTCTTGCGCATGAAGGCGGTGTCGATCTCGTTGTCGAAGTGGCCGATGTTGCAGACCACGGCGCGCTTCTTCAGGGCCTTGAGCATGTTGGCGTCGCAGACGTTGACGTTACCGGTGGTGGTGACGATCAGGTCGATCTTGCCCAGCAGGGCCTTGTCGATGCTGGCTTCGGTGCCGTCGTTGATACCGTCGATGAACGGCGAGACCAGCTCGAAGCCGTCCATGCAGGCCTGCATGGCGCAGATCGGGTCAACTTCGGTGACCTTGACGATCATGCCTTCCTGGCGCAGGGACTGGGCCGAACCCTTGCCCACGTCACCGTAGCCGATCACCAGGGCTTGCTTGCCCGACAGCAGGTGGTCGGTGCCGCGCTTGATGGCGTCGTTCAGGCTGTGACGGCAGCCGTACTTGTTGTCGTTCTTGCTCTTGGTGACCGAGTCGTTGACGTTGATCGCCGGGACTTTCAGCTCGCCTTTGGCCAGCATGTCCAGCAGGCGGTGCACGCCAGTGGTGGTTTCTTCGGTGACACCGTGGACGCGGTCCAGCACGGCCGGGTATTTCTTGTGCAGCAGCTCGGTCAGGTCGCCGCCGTCGTCGAGGATCATGTTGGCGTCCCAAGGCTGGCCATCCTTGAGGATGGTCTGCTCCAGGCACCACTCGTACTCTTCCTCGGTTTCACCTTTCCAGGCGAAAACAGGAATGCCGGCGGCAGCGATGGAGGCAGCAGCCTGATCCTGGGTGGAGAAGATGTTGCAGGACGACCAGCGCACTTCGGCACCCAGGGCAACCAGGGTTTCGATCAGCACGGCAGTCTGAATGGTCATGTGGATGCAGCCCAGGATCTTCGCACCCTTGAGCGGCTGCTCAGCGAGGTACTTGCGACGCAGGCCCATCAGGGCAGGCATTTCCGATTCGGCGATGATGGTTTCGCGACGGCCCCAGGCGGCCAGGGAGATGTCGGCGACTTTGAAATCGGTAAAACCTGCAGGCGTGTTTACAGCGCTCATGAGAGCCTCCATTCGTAGTGTGCGAATGGGCGCCGTTGTGCGTTTGAGCGTCCGCGGGAGCGGACAACGCCCCATCCGAGCCTGACAGGGTGACCCTGCTGCAGCGCCCCTCGGGTGGGTGGCGGGCATGGCGCCGCTGTGGGCAGCCATGTGAAACGGCAGCGATTATAGCCTTGGCCGTGTGACACACCCAAGGCTTTCTGTCGATTAATCGCGACGATAGTCGATGTTCAATGGAGCGCCGGCGGCCGCTCTGCCATCATTACTCCACGTTAGCCAAGCAGGTCAGGAGTACAGATGAACTTTCACACCCGCAAATGGGTAAAACCCGAAGACCTCAACCCCAACGGCACCCTGTTCGGTGGCAGCCTGTTGCGCTGGATCGACGAAGAGGCGGCAATCTACGCCATCGTCCAGCTCGGCAACCAGCGCGTGGTCACCAAGTACATGTCGGAGATCAATTTCGTCAGTGCTTCGCGCCAGGGCGACATCATCGAGCTGGGCATCACCGCTACCGAATTCGGCCGCACCTCGATCACCCTCAAGTGCGAAGTGCGTAACAAGATCACCCGCAAGAGCATCCTGACGGTCGACAAGATGGTCTTCGTCAATCTGGGCGAGGATGGCCTGCCGGCGGCCCACGGGCGGACCGAGATCAAGTACGTCCAGGATCAGTTCCCGGACAGCGCGGTGGAGTAGGAAATACCGGGGCCGCCAGGCGGCCCCGGGTTTTCATCAGGGTTGTGCACTGACCTTGCGCACCACCCGGCCGACACTCAGGCCCTGCACCAGGATTGACGACAGCACCACGATGTAGGTGATCGACAGCAGCAGGTCACGCTCCTCGCCCAGCGGCAGCGACAGCGCCAGTGCTACCGACACGCCGCCGCGCAACCCACCCCAGGTCAATACCCGGATGGTGCCCTTGGGCACGCTGCGCCAGCGGCGCAGCAGCAGAATCGCCGGGGCCACGGTCAGCAGCCGCGACAGCAGCACCGCCAGCGCCAGCACACCGCCTGCGGCAAGGTGCAGCCAGTTGAATGGCAGCAGCAACAGTTCCAGGCCAATCAGGGCGAACAGCAGGGCATTGAGCATGTCGTCGATCAGCTCCCAGAAACCGTCCATGTAGCGACGGGTCATGTCGTTCATCGCCAGGTTGCGCCCCAGGTTGCCGATGATCAGGCCGGCCACGACCATCGCGATCGGCGCCGAAACATGCAGCTCATAGCACATCGCCGAACCGCCGATGACCAGCGCCAGGGTCAACATGACCTCGACCTGGTACTGCTCGACGCTTTTGATCATGCGGTAGGTGGCGTAGCCGATCAGGCCACCGAACACCACCCCGCCTATGGCCTCCCGGGCGAACAGAATCGCCGTGTCGGTAATGCTCGGGGTTTCGCCCAGCTGGATGATGCCGAGCAACACGGTGAACACCACAACCGCCGTGCCGTCGTTGAACAGCGACTCACCAACGATAGTGGTTTTCAGTGGTTTGGACGCGTTGGCGGTACGCAGTGCGCCCAGCACGGCGATCGGGTCGGTGGGCGAAATCAGTGCGCCGAACAGCAGGCAGTAGATCAGTGGCACCTGCCAGCCGAACATTGCGAACACCCAGTGCGACAGGTAGCCGATCACCACGGTGGCGATCAGCACCCCGATCGTTGCCAGCAAACCGATCGGCCAGCGGTAACTGCGCAGATCGCTGAGGTTGACGTGCAGCGCGCCGGCGAACAGCAGGAACGCCAGCATCCAGTGCATCAGCAGGTCATTGAAGTCGATCTGATTCATCAGCCCTTCAACGCGTTCTTCCAGGCCAGGGAAGCCGATCAGGCTCAAACCCTGCAGCATCAGCGAGAACAGCAACGCCGTGACCATCACGCCGATGGCGGGGGGCAGGCCGATAAAGCGGTAATTGACGTAAGTGAGGAGGGTGGTCAGGCAGATAAACGCGGCAACTAATTCAAGCATCCCAGGTCCTGTAAAAATGGCTTCCAAGTCGTAACCCGAATGGCTCGGGCAGTTCTTTGATGACCTGGCGCGGGGTTCGGGACACAAGCTTTGACCGGATTCGTTCCAATCGTTCCCATGTAAGGGGGCTGCTGCGCAGCCCAATCGCCGGCAAGCCAGCTCCCACATGTACGGCATCAGCCTTGAAAGCGGCGCGGTCAATGTGGGAGCTGGCTTGCCGGCGATTGGGCCGCACAGCGGCCCCCGAACGCTATATATTCACAGCCATGAAAAGCCATAAGGACAAGAAGGCGTGTTGGCAACATCCCTGGTGCTGGTCGCCGCCCTGCTGCATGCGACCTGGAATACCCTGATCAAATTCAGCGGCGAGCGCTTGCTGGTGATCGCCAGTATGGACACGGTGGCGCTGGTGTTCGCATTGCTGGCTGTGGCCTTCGTCGATGTGCCGCCGGCTGAGATATGGCCTTGGCTGATAGCCTCGGCGCTGGCCGAGCAGCTGTACCGCTACCTGCTGATCAAGGCCTACCGAGTGGGCGACCTGGGGCTGGTCTATCCTCTGATGCGCGGGCTGTCGCCGCTGGTGGTGCTGGGGCTGACGCTGGCGTTTGCCGGTGAGTCGCTCAGCCAGCAGCAGATCATCGGCATCCTGCTGATCCCGTGTGGCATGGCTTGCCTATTGTGGCAGGGCGGCGGCGGTGACCGGCTGCCCTGGTCGATGCTGCCGGTGGTGGCGCTGATCGGCCTGTGCATCGGCTGCTACACCTGGTTCGACGGCCAGGCCGTGCGCTTGTGGGGTAAGCCGTGGGACTACCTGGTATGGCTGACCCTGCTCAGTGCCTGGCAATTCCCGCTGCTGGCCAGCGTGGCGCGGCGGGCACCGTTCGTGCTGTTTTGGCGAACGCAGTGGCGTCTGGGGCTGGCGGTAGGGTTTTGCGTGCTGTTCAGCTATGCGCTGGTGCTGTGGGCCATGCACCTGGGCTCGGTGGCCGAGGCGGCGGCCTTGCGTGAGTTGAGCGTGATCCTGGTGGTGCTGCTGGGTATGCGCTACCTCAAAGAACCTTTTGGCGGGCCAAGACTCCTAGCTTGCGGGCTGGTGCTGGCAGGCATGCTGGTGATGAAGCTCTAACCTGACGATTGATAGGAGTCCTGTCCAATGACCGTTGCCCTGTGGTGCATCCTGTTTGCCCTGCTCCTGCCGCCGCTTTGTGCATTGATCGCCAAGGTGAGCAGTGGCCGTTTCGGCATGAAGGACAATCACGATCCGCGTGCCTTCCTCGACACGCTGTCGGGCTTGCCACGCCGCGCGCATGCCGCGCAGCAGAACAGCTACGAGGCGTTCCCAGCGTTCGCGGCGGCGGTGCTGGTGGCGGATATCGTCGGCAATGCCGAGCAGGTGACGCAGGACGTGCTGGGGGTGATGTACATCACCAGCCGCTTGCTTTACATCATCTGCTACCTGGCCGATTGGGCGGCCTTGCGCTCGCTGGTGTGGTTTGCCGGGTTGGCAATTATCGTGTCGTTCTTCGTGGTTTCCATCTGAAACCGCGCTGCCCGCTTCGCGGGCTCCCACAGGGACAACACAGCCCTTCAGTACTGTGGTGTACCTGTGGGTACGGGCAAGCCCGCGAACAATCCCCCGCTGATCAAGGTACCTTAGGGACCTCAGGTAGTGGCTGGCCTTTAGGCCAGAGCATCCAGATCTGCCCCTGCTGCTTCATGTTCCCCGCCAGCTCGCCGGCTTCCGGCCCGGTGCCCCAGAACAGGTCGGCACGCACTTCACCCGCAATCGCCCCACCAGTGTCCTGCGCACCCACCGGGCGCACCACTGGCGAGCCGTCCGGGCGAGTGGTGGAAAGCCACAACAGGCTGCCCAGCGGAATCACCTTGCGGTCGATCGCCACGCTGTAACCGGCGGTGAGCGGTACGTTCAACGAACCGCGCGGGCCTTCGTTGCTGTCCGGGCGGGTGCTGAAAAACACGTAGCTGGGGTTGCTGGCCAGCAGTTCCGGTACGCGCTGTGGGTTGGCCTGGGCCCAGGCATGAATGGCACCCATGCTCACTTCTTCTTTTTTCAGCTGGCCCTGCTCCACCAGCCAGCGGCCAATCGGCCGGTAGGGGTGGCCGTTCTGATCGGCGTAGCCCAGGCGCAGCTGACGGCCGTCTTCCAGTTGTACCCGGCCCGAACCCTGGATCTGCAGGAATTGCAGGTCCATCGGGTCGGTCAGCCAGGCCAGCACCGGTGCCTTGACGCCGTTACGGTTGATCACTTCGGCAGTGTCGTATGGTTTGAGTACCCGGCCATCGAGGCGACCACGCAGGCGCTTGCCCTTCAGCTCGGGGTACACGCTGGCCAGGTCGACCACGATCATGTCTTCCGGGGGGCCGTAAACCGCCACAGGGTTGGTCGCCGATTGGCTCAGGCTGCCGGGGTAGACCGGCTCGTAGTAACCGGTAATCAGGCCGTTGGCATTGTTCTCGGCGGAGCGCAGACCATAAACCTGCAGATTCTGCTCAAGGAAGGTACGCACCTGGGCAGCGCTCGCCGTATCGCTGCCGGCGGCATTGCAGGTAGCGGCCCACACTGGGTCGCGCTTGAGCTTCTCACAGCCGCTGCGCCAGGCGTAGAAACCGGCCAGCAGGTCTTCGTCGCTGACTGCGGGCAGGTCTTTCCAGGTGGCCGGGGCGTAGGTGGCGATGGCGTGGGGTTCGGGCTTGGCGCTTTCGCCGCCATTGCAGCCGGCCAGCAAGGCCAGGGCTGGCAGCGCCCAGGCGAGATGGCGCAGAGCAGATTTCATGGTTGAATCCTTGGCGGGCAGCAGATGAAACTTGCCCGTAGTGTTCGTATGGGTATTGGTCTTTGTCGGCCAGGCGAGGATACTGTTGGCCCTTCGAGCTGCCAATGTGACCGTGATGTTCAAATGTTTCACCGCCGTGCTGTTGATCAGCCTGTCCCTTGCGGCCTGCGACCGTGTCGATCCTAACTCACCCTTGGGGCAGCGCAAGGCGATCTTCAAGCAGATGCTCAAGACCAGCGAGGACATGGGCGGCATGCTGCGTGGGCGGTTGCCGTTCGATGGCGCCAGGTTCGCGGACGGCGCTGTGAAGCTCGATGGCCTGGCCCATGCGCCTTGGCAGCATTTCCCGCAGGTAAAAGACGATGGCGAGAGCAGTGCGCGGCCCGAAGTCTGGGAGCGTCAGGCGCGTTTCCACGACCTGGCGCAGGCGCTGGAAGGTGTAACGGGCGAATTGCTGGCAGTGACGCGCAAGCAGCCATTGGATGCGGCAATGCTCAAGGCACCGATGGACAAGGTCGAGGCAGCCTGCAAGGCCTGCCATACAGAGTTTCGTAACCACTGATGCTGCCCGCCAGCGGTTTGTGGGCCGCTGGCGGGCGCACGTGCCTGAAGGATCAGGTCACTTGTTCAGTTCGGCCTTGGCGGCTTCAAGTTCTGCCTTGGCCTCGGCCAGTTTATTTTCACGCTTGGTGATCTTGCTGCTATCGCCTTTCGCCTGGGCCTGCTTGAGGTCGGCTTCACGCTCTTTGACTTCCGATTCGGCCCTGCGCACTTTCTGTTCGCGCTCTTCCTTCAAGCCTTCATCGGTGCAGTGCTCGGTGTTTTCCTGCAGGGCTTTTTCCAGGCCGCGGATTTGGCCTGCATTATTGTGTGCCTTGGCGTATTGAAGCTGGTTTTCGATGGCGCTGCGCTTGGCGGCGCAACCGGTCAAACCCGGGGTGGGCTGAGCAGCCTGCACAGCGAAGGTGCTCAGGCCCAGAACTGCGAGCATGACTGCGGAAGAAATTAATTTCACAGGAGCCTCCTTGTAGGGGCAATGGCAGTAAGCGCTGCGATCCTGCCCCTTTCCTACAACTGAGTGAACCCTTAGACGGGTAAGTTCAGAAAAGTCCTACAAGCCAATTTGAGTGGCTGCTCGCTGTCAACGTTCCAGATCGTCGACCGCTTCCTGCAGTTCCTTTTTTGCCTCGGCCAGTTTGTCCTTGCGCTTGTTGATGCGCTCCGGGTCGCCTTTTTTCATGGCCTTGTCCAGGTCCTTGGTGCGCTGGTTGACCTCGTGGCGCGCTTCGAGCACTTTCTGCTCGCGTTCTTTGCGCAGGCCGGCGTCGGTACAGTTCGCATCAACTTCGCCCAACGCTGTTTCCAGGCCAGCTTGCTGCTCGCTGTTGTTGTGAGCCTTGGCTTGCTCGATCTGCTCGCTGATCGCCTGGCGCTTGGCGGCGCAGCCGGTAAGGCCCGGTTGTTCTTCTGCGGCCTGGGCGGTTTGAACCCCAAAAGCAAGTGTTGCCAGCAGGAAAACAGTTGAAATACGTTTCATGAATAGCCTCCTAAACGGGGCGGGGCAGCAAAAAGTGGGGAAATCCTGCCTTGGTTTTGCCGATTTATAAACCCTTGTCGTTTTTTTCAGGCTGAGATTCAGGCATTCCCACGGGCATGCCCTGCCCGTGGGCTATTGCGAACGGGCATCTTGTGTCGCCTGAAAGCCGTCGAGCCCACTGTGCCCCAATCGTGTGGCGATGCCCTGTACATCGGCATTGGCGAAGAACGCCGCAAGTTGTCTGGCGCGTGTTGCGCCGATACCAGGCAAGGTTTGCCAATCGCTGGCAGACCGGGCGGCCAGGGCGGGCCAAGGCTCACCCCGCGGCACATGACCGGGCGCAGGCACGCCAAGCCCCTTCAGCCATTGGGCGAAAGGCCGGCTGCGGGCCATGGCGAAACTGCGTTGCAGTTGCAGGGCGGTGATCTCGCTGATGCCCGGCACTGTGGTCAGCTGCTCGGCATCGAGTGCCAACCAATCCGTAAGCGACGTCACCAGGCCCGCCTGCACCAGCCGCCGCCAGGTGCCCGGGCCGATGCCCGGCATCGCCAGCCCTTGCTTGCCGCCCAGCCATACCAGGCGGGCGATGAACTGCTCTTCGCAACCTTCGCTGGCTCGCCAGCAACTGTGAGGGCCGAAGCGCCCGGCCTCGGGTGCCAACACGGGTTGGCGCTCGACTGCGCGGTGCAGCACCTGTTCGAACCGAGGAATGGTCAGCCCGGCCAGGCTGATGACCACCTGATCGCCCGGGCGAATGTCCAGCGTTTGCCAGCGGGCCAGGGAGCCCAGGCTGACCTGGCTGATACGGCGGTCGTCCAGTGTGACCGGCTGCAGCTTGAGCAGTGGCGTCACCCTGCCGGTGCGGCCGATGACAAAGCGCACCTCGCGCACTTGCGCCAACGCCTGGGCGAAGGGGTATTTCCACGCGGCGATCCAGTAGGGCGCGTTGGCCTGCCAGCGATCGGCAGGGGGCCGGCTGTTCTGGCGCAGGATCAGGCCGTCCGTGGCGAAGGGCAGTGGCGTGCGGTACCAGTGCAAGCGCCACTGCGCGGCCTCTTGCGGGGTAGCGATGGGTGTGCTGTAACGCTCGCTGTCGGCAAACCCCAGGGCCGTGAGCTGTGTCAGGCGCTCGGCCTGAGTGGTCGGCCCTTGCGGCCAGTCCCAGACGAACAGCCCGATGCGTTCGCCCTGTTCGCGACCCAGGCGCTTGCGCGCCAGCAGGCCGGCGACGTTGCCACGGGCATTGGCGCTACCCGCCTGCACTTGTACATGCCCATCCAGGCGCAGGTACAGCTCGCCTTGCAGCACCAGGTCGAGCGCTTGCGGGAGTTGCCGGGTGATGCCTTCAAGGTCCTGGATGTGCCGGCTCCAGTCATGCCCCCGTACCCCATCGCCGCGGCTGAGCAGCCGTACCAGCCGGCCTTGGCGGTAAATCAGCGAGACAGCTACCCCATCGACTTTTGGTTGCACCCATACGCCAGTCTTGCCGGCCATCCAGCGGGCGACTGCCTGGGCGTCCGGCAGTTTTTCGACACCGGTGTGGGGAATGGGATGGGCAAGGGGGCCGCGTGAAGTGGCCAGGGAGTCCAGCCCGCCTTGGTGTGCGAAGCACCGCTGAAGGTGCAGGAGGCGCTGGCGGCTCTGGTCGTAGAGCGTGTCCGGCACCAGGGCTTCGCCCAGGCGATGGTAATGGTCGTCCCATTGGGCAAGGGTTTCACGCAGGTTGGCGAGTTCCACGTCGGCGCGGTCCGCTGACCATTCCGGGCAGTCGGATGCGTGGCTTGCGGGTGCAAGCAACAGCACCAGCATGAGCAGCATAGAGGGCATGGCCAGCATCCTTGCGTGGCGGGGTGGAAGCATCAGCCTAGGCCGGTAAACCTGTCGATGCGCCGCGCAGTTGTCAGCCGATATGTCATGAAAAAGCCCCTGCCGATCACTCGGCAAGGGCTTTCATTTACCGCTGTAGGAAACTTACAGGCCGGCAGCGTCACGCAGCGACTGGGCGCGGTCGGTACGCTCCCAGGTGAAGGTGGTGAAGGTGTCGTCGCCGACAGTCTTCTGCTGCGGGGTACGGCCGAAGTGACCATAGGCAGCGGTTTCCTGATACATCGGGTGGAGCAGGTCGAGCATCTTGGTAATGGCGTACGGACGCAGGTCGAAGCACTCGCGCACCAACTGGATGATCTTGTCGTCGGAAACCTTGCCGGTGCCGAAGGTGTTGATCGAGATGGAGGTCGGCTGGGCGACGCCAATGGCGTAGGACACCTGAATCTCGCAACGCTCGGCCAGGCCTGCAGCGACAATGTTCTTCGCCACGTAGCGGCCGGCGTAGGCAGCGGAACGGTCGACTTTCGATGGGTCCTTGCCGGAGAACGCGCCACCACCGTGACGGGCCATGCCGCCGTAGGAGTCGACGATGATCTTGCGGCCGGTCAGGCCACAGTCACCCACCGGGCCACCGATGATAAAGTTGCCGGTCGGGTTGATGTGGTACTGGGTGCCTTTGTGCAGCAGTTCAGCCGGCAGGGTGTGCTTGACGATCAGCTCCATCACCGCTTCCTGCAGGTCTTTCTGCGAGACCTCAGGGTTGTGCTGGGTGGACAGGACGATGGCGTCGATACCGACGACCTTGCCGTTCTCGTAGCGGCAGGTGACCTGCGACTTGGCGTCCGGGCGCAGCCACGGCAGCAGGCCGGATTTGCGCGCTTCGGCCTGGCGCTCGACCAGGCGGTGCGAGAAGCAGATCGGCGCCGGCATCAGCACGTCGGTTTCGTTGCTGGCATAGCCGAACATCAGGCCCTGGTCGCCAGCACCCTGGTCTTCCGGCTTGGAGCGATCGACGCCCTGGGCGATGTCCACCGACTGCTTGCCGATGATGTTCATCACGGCGCAGGTGGCGCCGTCGAAGCCGACGTCCGAGCTGTTGTAGCCGATGTCGATGATGACTTTACGCACCAGTTCTTCCAGGTCGACCCAGGCCGACGTGGTGACTTCGCCGGCGATGATGGCGACACCGGTCTTGACCAGGGTTTCACACGCCACGCGGGCGTATTTGTCCTGGGTGATGATGGCATCCAGGACCGCGTCCGAAATCTGGTCGGCGATCTTGTCCGGATGCCCTTCGGACACGGACTCGGAGGTGAAAAGGGAGTATTCGCTCATCTCGACGGGTTCCTAAAATTTACCGATGGTGTGTGTCGCCAGCCGTCCGCTGAAAATGGCGGACCTGGATCTGGAAACCGTTACGCAAGCCCACATAGAGGCTGTCCCCCGGGGCCAGCCCGGCAGCATTGGCCCAACGGGCCAGGTCGTCCTGTTCAAAGCCAAGCCAGAGGTCGCCGCAGGCTTCCCGCGCCCAACCCTGGTCATGGCTGCACAGTTCGGTGACCAGCAGGCTGCCGCCCGCTTTCACCCGTTTGGCCAGCAGGCGCAAGGCCTGGGCCGGGTCGCTGAAATGGTGCAGGACCATGTTCAGCACTACGCAGTCGGCTTCCACATCCGTTGCACCCAGTGCATCGGCCAACTGCAGGTTTACATTATCCAGGCGTTCGCGCTCGCACACCTGGCGCGCCAGCTCGAGCATGGTCGGGCTGTTGTCCATGGCTGTGACAGCGGCAAAGCGCCGGGCCAGGTCAGGCAGGAAACCGCCGTCGCCGGGGCCGACTTCCAGCGCGCTGGCGGTCGGCTCGAAATTCAGTGTGTCGAGCAACGCCAGCAGGCTTTCGCGGTATTGCGGCAGGCCTGCGATCAGGTCCTGCTGGGCGCGGAACTTCTCCTCCACGCGCAGGAAGAAGTCCTGGCTGGTGGCGGCGCGGCGTTGCTGTACCTGGGCGATGCGTGCCTGGACGTCCTGCGGCAAGCTCAGGTCATCGACCTCTTCGAGCAACGCCGTGTGCAGTCGCCCGCCCAGGCGGTGGCTGTCGGGCAGGGCGCGACGGTAGAAAATCGCGTTGCCTTCACGGCGCGTGGCCACCAGCTCGGCCTGGGCCAGCACTTTGAGGTGGTGGCTCATGCCCGACTGGCCGATGTCGAAGATCTGCGCCAGCTCCAGCACGCCGAAAGAGTCACTGGCCAGGGCGCGCAAGACATTCAGGCGCAACTCGTCGCCACTGGCCTTGCACAGGGCGGCCAGGGTGTCGCTTTGCTGAGGGATGGTTTGCGCACGCAGGTTCATGACGCGGCAGTCTAGACAGGCATCGCTGCCCTAGCAAGGCCAATATCAAAAAGTTTTGATATTGGCTGATGGGCGGGTGGGTGCACCGGGTTTTCCGCCGCATTGACAGCCAATGACGGGAAAAACGCCCAAGTGTGGCCATCCGTCATTGCCCCCAGCCCCCCAGTGGGCGAAAATAGCCGCCTTTTTCGTAACACCACCTATTCAAGCCCAGGAGATAAGCGATGCCCAGCCGTCGTGAACGTGCCAACGCCATTCGTGCCCTTAGCATGGATGCCGTGCAAAAGGCTAACAGCGGCCACCCAGGTGCCCCTATGGGCATGGCGGATATCGCTGAAGTGCTTTGGCGCGACTACATGAAGCACAACCCGAGCAACCCGAGCTTCGCCGACCGCGACCGCTTCGTGCTGTCCAACGGCCACGGTTCGATGCTGATCTACTCGCTGCTGCACCTGACCGGCTATGACGTCACCATCGATGACCTCAAGTCGTTCCGCCAGCTGCACAGCCGCACCCCGGGCCACCCGGAATTCGGCTACACCCCGGGTGTCGAGACCACTACCGGCCCACTGGGCCAAGGCCTGGCCAACGCCGTGGGCTTTGCCCTGGCTGAAAAAGTACTGGGCGCCCAGTTCAACCGTGACGGCCACAACATCGTCGACCACAACACCTATGTGTTCCTGGGCGACGGCTGCATGATGGAAGGCATCTCCCACGAAGTCGCCTCGCTGGCCGGTACCCTGGGCCTGAACAAGCTGGTCGCCTTCTATGACGACAACGGCATCTCCATCGACGGTGAAGTGGAAGGCTGGTTCACCGACGACACGCCGAAGCGTTTCGAGTCGTACAACTGGCTGGTGATCCGTAACGTCAACGGTCACGACGCCGACGAGATTCGCACCGCCATCGAGACCGCGCGCAAGAGCGACCGTCCGACCCTGATCTGCTGCAAGACCATCATCGGGTTCGGTTCGCCGAACAAGCAGGGCAAGGAAGACTGCCACGGTGCTCCGCTGGGTAACGACGAAATCGCCCTGGCCCGCAAAGAGCTGAACTGGAACCACGGGCCGTTCGAAGTGCCTGCCGACATTTATGCCGAGTGGGATGCCAAGGACGCTGGCGCCAAGGTCGAAGCCGAGTGGAACAAGCGTTTCGACGCCTACGCCGCTGCCTTCCCTGAGCTGGCTGGCGAACTCAAGCGCCGCCTGAGCGGCGAGCTGCCGGCCGACTTCGCTGAAAAGGCCGCGGCCTACATCGCTGAAGTCGCTGCCAAAGGCGAAACCATCGCCAGCCGCAAGGCCAGCCAGAACACCCTGAACGCCTTCGGCCCGCTGCTGCCGGAGTTGCTGGGCGGTTCGGCCGACCTGGCCGGTTCCAACCTGACCCTGTGGAAAGGTTGCAAGGGCGTCAGCCATGAAGATGCCAACGGCAACTACATGTACTACGGCGTGCGCGAGTTCGGCATGACTGCCATCATGAACGGTGTCGCCCTGCACGGCGGCCTGGTGCCTTACGGCGCTACCTTCCTGATGTTCATGGAATACGCCCGCAATGCTGTGCGCATGTCCGCCCTGATGAAGCAGCGCGTGATCCACGTCTATACCCACGACTCCATCGGCCTGGGCGAAGACGGCCCGACTCACCAGCCGATCGAGCAGCTGACCAGCCTGCGCAGCACGCCGAACCTGGACACCTGGCGCCCAGCTGACGCCGTTGAATCCGCGGTTTCCTGGAAGCACGCCCTGGAGCGCAAGGACGGCCCTTCGGCGCTGATCTTCTCGCGTCAGAACCTGCAGCACCAGGACCGCGACGCCCAGCAGATCGCCGACATCGCCCGTGGCGGTTACGTGCTGAAAGACTGCGCTGGCGAGCCTGAGCTGATCCTGATCGCCACCGGCTCCGAAGTGGGCCTTGCCGTTCAGGCGTTCGACAAACTGACCGAGCAGGGCCGCAAGGTTCGCGTCGTGTCGATGCCGAGCACCAGCGTGTTCGACGCCCAGGACGCCGCCTACAAGCAGTCCGTACTGCCGCTGGAAGTCGGTGCGCGCATCGCCATCGAAGCCGCCCACGCTGACTTCTGGTACAAGTACGTCGGCCTGGAAGGTCGTATCATCGGCATGACCACCTACGGTGAATCGGCTCCGGCCAGCGCACTGTTCGAAGAGTTCGGCTTCACCCTGGAAAACATCCTGGGTACCGCCGAAGAGCTGCTGGAAGACTGATAGAGGCAAAGCGAGGGCCCCTGGCCCTCGTTCGCGGCACAAGGCCGCTCCCACAGGATCTGCATACGCCGCAGTACCCTGTGGGAGCGGCCTTGTGCCGCGAATGGGCCGCATGGCGGCCCCTTTCAACCGACGGATTTCACGAGCCACCTATGCCCCACCCGCGTCCCTACAAAGTTGCACTCAACGGTTACGGCCGCATCGGCCGCTGTGTCCTGCGCGCACTGTTCGAGCGTGGGGCAAAAGCCGGCTTCGAGATCGTTGCACTGAACGACCTGGCCGACCAGGCCAGCGTGGAATACCTGACACGTTTCGACTCTACCCACGGCCGTTTTCCCGGCGAAGTGAGGGTCGACGGCGATTGTCTGCATATCAACGGTGACTGCGTGAAAGTCTTGCGCAGCGCCACGCCCGAGGGCGTCGACTGGGCGGCCCTGGACATCGACCTGGTGCTGGAATGCTCCGGCGCCTACAACACCCGTGCCGACGGCCAGCGCTTCCTCGACGCCGGCGCACCGCGCGTGCTGTTCTCGCAGCCCATGGCCAGCGAGGCCGATGTAGATGCCACGGTTGTCTACGGCATCAACCAGGCGTGCCTGACCGGCAACGAGCGTCTTGTCTCCAACGCCTCCTGCACCACCAATTGCGGCGTGCCGCTACTGCGGGTGCTGGACCAGGCGTTCGGCATCGAGTACGTGCAGATCACCACCATCCACTCGGCGATGAACGACCAGCCGGTGATCGACGCCTATCACCACGAAGACCTGCGCCGCACCCGCTCGGCCTTCCAGTCGGTGATCCCGGTGTCCACTGGTCTGGCGCGTGGCATCGAGCGCCTGCTGCCGGAACTTGCCGGGCGAATCCAGGCCAAAGCGGTACGCGTGCCCACCGTCAACGTCTCGTGCCTGGACATCACCCTGCAGACCGCCCGCGATACCAGCGCGGCAGAGGTCAACCGGGTATTGCGCGAGGCGGCGCTGGACGGCCCGCTGAAAGGCTTGCTGGCCTATACCGAGCTGCCCCACGCCAGCTGTGATTTCAACCATGACCCGCATTCGGCCATCGTCGATGCCAGCCAGACCCGCGTCTCAGGCCCACGCCTGGTGAACCTGCTGGCCTGGTTCGACAACGAATGGGGTTTTGCCAACCGTATGCTCGACGTTGCCGAACATTATCTGCACGTCGTTCACCCAACCCGCAGCAAACAGCCCTGAAGGACTGCATTCATGACCGTGTTGAAGATGACCGACCTCGACCTGCAAGGTAAACGCGTACTGATCCGCGAAGACCTCAACGTGCCTGTAAAGGACGGTGTGGTAACCAGCGATGCGCGTATCCTCGCTGCGCTGCCGACCATCAAGCTGGCCCTGGAGAAGGGCGCGGCGGTAATGGTCTGCTCGCACCTGGGCCGCCCGACCGAAGGCGAGTTCTCGGCCGAGAACAGCCTCAAGCCGGTTGCCGACTACCTGAGCAAGGCCCTGGGCCGCGACGTGCCGCTGGTCGCCGATTACCTCGACGGTGTCGAGGTCAAGGCCGGTGACCTGGTGCTGTTCGAGAACGTGCGTTTCAACAAGGGCGAAAAGAAGAACGCCGACGAACTGGCGCAGCAGTACGCCGCCTTGTGCGACGTCTTCGTCATGGACGCGTTCGGTACTGCCCACCGTGCTGAGGGTTCGACCCATGGCGTGGCCAAGTTCGCCAAGATCGCTGCTGCCGGCCCGCTGCTGGCCGCCGAACTGGACGCCCTGGGCAAAGCCCTGAAGGCCCCGGCCAAGCCGATGGCTGCCATCGTTGCCGGCTCCAAGGTTTCCACCAAGCTGGACGTGCTCAACAGCCTGAGCGCGGTGTGCGACCAACTGATCGTCGGTGGCGGCATCGCCAACACCTTCCTGGCGGCCGCTGGCCACCCGGTTGGCAAGTCGCTGTACGAGCCTGACTTGGTCGAGACCGCCAAAGCCATCGCCGCCAAGGTCAGCGTGCCGCTGCCCGTCGACGTGGTGGTCGCCAAGGAATTCGCCGAAAGCGCCGTAGCCACCGTCAAGGCGATCGCCGACGTTGCTGCCGACGACATGATTCTGGACATCGGCCCACAAACCGCAGCCAACTTCGCCGAGCTGCTGAAGTCGTCGAAGACCATCCTGTGGAACGGCCCGGTCGGCGTGTTCGAGTTCGACCAGTTCGGCAACGGCACCCAGGTATTGGCCAAAGCCATTGCTGACAGCGCCGCCTTCTCCATCGCCGGTGGTGGCGATACCCTGGCTGCCATCGATAAGTATGGCGTCAGCAAGGATATCTCCTACATTTCCACCGGTGGCGGTGCGTTCCTCGAGTTCGTCGAAGGCAAGGTACTGCCGGCGGTGGCGATCCTGGAAGAGCGGGCCAAAGCCTGACAATGTCGGCGCCTGGCAAAGGGAGCGACCTGATGGTCAAGCAATTGCCTGTGATGATCCTGGCCGGCCTGCTGAGCGCTTGCTCCGGCAGCCCATCCTCGGCCGATGACCCGGCGCAGCCGCCCAAGGGCGGTTGCTACCAGTCCGAGTGGCAGGCCGAAACCGTGCCGGTCATCAGCAAGCGCGTGGGCCCGGAAGGCCTGGAAAAGTATGACGAAGACCACCAGCGCAAGGCGCCAGGCTGCCCTTGAACCGATGCGCTTCGTCGGAGCAGGCAACCAAGCGACCGTTGTGTGGTCATCTAGAGGATATGCAATGAAAGCGCTGATGGCCTTGATGGCCCTGGCGACACTGGCAGGATGCTCGCTGCTGCAGCCGGCGCAACCCGCCCCGGCAGACAACTGGACCCGTTGGGTCTGCGACAGCCAGGCCGATGTGCTGTGGCGCTACGCTGACGCGCAGCAGGATTCGGTCGACGTTCGCCTCGGCGGCGGCGACCAGGTGTACCGGCTCAAGTCCGAGCCGAGCGCGTCGGGCGCGATGTACAGCGATGGCGTGCTGGCCTTCCACACCAAGGGCGATGAAGGCCTGGTGTACTGGGTGGCAACCAACGACCTGATTGGGCGGGGCTGCAAGGCACCGTGACTGGCCGGGCCGCGCTGGTGGCCCACACTACTTGAACAGCAACCGCCCCTGCGGCAGGCTTGCACGAAACAAAACGACGCTTGTCGGGAGAGAGATACACAATGGCACTCATTAGCATGCGCCAGATGCTGGACCACGCCGCCGAGTTCGGTTACGGCGTTCCGGCTTTCAACGTCAACAACCTCGAGCAGATGCGCGCCATCATGGAAGCGGCTGACAAGACCGACTCCCCAGTGATCGTCCAGGCCTCGGCCGGTGCCCGCAAGTACGCTGGCGCGCCGTTCCTGCGCCACCTGATCCTGGCCGCCATCGAAGAATTCCCGCACATCCCGGTGTGCATGCACCAGGACCACGGCACCAGCCCAGACGTCTGCCAACGCTCCATCCAGCTGGGCTTCAGCTCGGTGATGATGGACGGCTCGCTGGGTGAAGACGGCAAGACCCCGACCGACTACGACTACAACGTCCGTGTTACCCAGCAGACCGTTGCCATGGCGCACGCCTGCGGCGTTTCGGTGGAAGGCGAGCTGGGCTGCCTGGGTTCCCTGGAAACCGGCATGGCCGGTGAAGAAGACGGCATCGGCGCCGAAGGCGTGCTGGACCACAGCCAGATGCTGACCGACCCTGAAGAAGCTGCCGACTTCGTCAAGAAGACCCAGGTCGATGCCCTGGCAATCGCCATCGGTACCAGCCACGGTGCCTACAAGTTCACCAAGCCGCCTACCGGTGACGTGCTGGCGATCGACCGCATCAAGGAAATCCACAAGCGCATCCCCAACACTCACCTGGTGATGCACGGTTCGTCCTCGGTACCGCAAGAATGGCTGGCGATCATCAACCAATACGGCGGCGACATCAAAGAGACCTACGGCGTACCGGTTGAAGAAATCGTTGAAGGCATCAAGCACGGCGTGCGCAAGGTCAACATCGACACCGACCTGCGCCTGGCCTCCACCGGTGCCATGCGTCGCTTGATGGCGCAGAACCCGAGCGAGTTCGACCCGCGCAAGTTCTTCGGTGAAACCGTCAAAGCCATGCGTGACGTGTGCATCGCCCGTTACGAAGCCTTCGGCACCGCCGGCAATGCCTCCAAGATCAAACCGATCTCCCTGGAAGGCATGTTCCAGCGTTACCTGAAAGGTGAGTTGGCCGCCAAGGTCAACTGATCGTCAGGCACTACAAAAAACCCGCAGAAATGCGGGTTTTTTTATGCCTGCCGTTCCGGCAAACGACCATTAGTCGGCTACCCTTCATTTTAATCATTGATAGCGTTCTGATTGCATTGCGTGTTACCCCCTCATGGCTAGAGTGGTAGTCGGATCCAATTGCAAGTTGAAGTCGGTCATACAAGAGAAAGCAGCATGGATGGCGCTTACCCTGAACCGTTGGACGGCAAGTCAGTTCTCCTGGTGGTAGACGATTACCCCGAGAACCTCATAAGCATGCGAGCCCTGTTGGCCCGCACGGATTGGCAGGTGTTGACCGCAAGCTCAGGTACGCAAGCCTTGAGTGCCTTGCTGGAGCACGATGTCGACCTGGTGCTGCTTGACGTGCAGATGCCGGAAATGGACGGCTTCGAGGTCGCCCGGCTCATGCGTGGCAGCCAGCGTACCCGGCTGACCCCGATCATTTTCCTCACCGCCAACGAACAGTCCGATGCCGCCGTGCTCAAGGGCTACGCCAGCGGCGCGGTGGATTACCTGTTCAAGCCGTTCGACCCGCAAATCCTCAAACCCAAGGTGCAGGCGCAACTGGACCAGCAGCGCAACCGGCGCATGCTGCAGCAGCTGACGCGCGAGCTGGAGGCTGCCAGGGCGTTCAATGCTTCGATCCTGGAAAACGCCGCTGAGGGCATTCTGGTAGTCGATGCCTTCGGTACCATCAGCTTCGCCAACCCGGCTATTTCGCGGCTGCTCGAAGCACCGGTCGAGCAATTGCAGGGTGCTCATCTGCTCGACTTGGTCCAGTTGCCCAATGCCACCCTGTGGAGCGAATCCGACTTTCACCAGGCCTACCAGGCACGGCGAATATCCCGCGTGCATGATGCCCATTTACGCACGGTAGCCGGCCATCTGATGCCAGTAGCGCTTTCCTGCGCCCCGCTGCCTGCCGATCAACAGGCGATGGTGGTGACGGTGCTGGACATGTCGGTGGAGCGCAACCTGCACCAGCAACTCGAGTACCAGGCAGTGACCGACCCGCTCACTGGGCTGTTCAATCGGCGAGGCTTCTATCAGGCCGCGGAAGGCGTACTGCTGCGCAACGAGCGCTCGGACAAGACCCAGGCGCTGATGTACATGGACCTTGATGGTTTCAAGCGGATCAATGACACCCTCGGCCACGAGGCGGGGGACCGGGTATTGCGCTGGGTGGCCGAGCAGCTCAAGGACTGCCTGGGCAGTGAGGCTCTGCTGGCACGCATGGGCGGCGATGAATTCACGGCGTTGTTCGATAACCTGCCGTATCCGGAACAAGCTGGGCGCCATGCCGAGCAGTTGCTCGAGCGCGTGTCGGTGCAGCAGCAGGTAGATGGCATGGACGTCTGCCTGGGCGTGAGTATCGGCATTGCCACCTACCCGGACTGCGGCGCCAATGTCGAAGGCTTGCTGCGTGCTGCCGATGCGGCAATGTATGCGGCCAAACAGGCCGGGCGCCACCAGTACCGCTTTTACGATCAGGAGCTCAATGGCCGGGCACGCTCGCGGCTGATGCTTGAAGACAGCGTGCGCAACGCCGTCGAGGCCCGTGACTTCAGCATGGTGTACCAACCTCAGGTCGCTTTTGCCGACGGCCGTCTGCGTGGCTTCGAGGCCTTGCTGCGCTGGCAGCACCCCAGCGTCGGCGATGTGCCGCCGGGGCTGTTCATCCCGCTGCTGGAAGAGGCCCGGCTGATAAACCGCCTGGCCGGCTGGATCTACCGTCAGGGCGCGGCGCAGCGCCAGGCCTGGTGCGAGCGGTTCGCCCCGGACCTGGTGTTGGGGATCAGCCTGAGCCGCGCGCAGTTCACCATGCCCGGCCTGGTCGATGAGTTGCAGCGGGTGATCCAGGAGTACCAGCTCAACCCCGCGCAATTGGAAGTCGAAGTTGCCGAAACGTCGTTGATGTACAACATCGACACAGCGATCAAGCAGATCCACCGCCTGCGCGAATTGGGCGTGCGCGTGGCGCTGGACGACTTTGGTGCGGGTGACTGCTCGCTGCGTATGCTGCGGGACCTGCCAATCGATACCTTGAAAATCGACCGGCATCTGGTAGCGCGCCTGCCCGATTCGGCGGCAGACGCTGCCTTGGTACGCTCCGTCATCGGCCTATGCGCCGACTACAACGTCACGGTCATCGCCGAGGGCGTTGAAACCGCGTCCCAGGCTGCGTGGCTGAAAGCAAACGGTTGCGCCTACGTGCAGGGTTTTTTGGTCGCCTACCCGATGACGGCTGCGGATGCCAGCGGCTTCCCGGCGATTTTTCCCTGGCCGCGGCGTTGATTGGCTAGAATCGCCGTTCGTTACGCCGAATGCAGTGCCATGACCGTATTACGCTATTTGCAAGCCTACCCGCCGCACCTGCAGGAGCAGGTGCAGCAGATGATCGACAGCGACCGCCTGGGTGACTACCTGCAGCGCCGCTACCCTGGCCGCCATGACGTGCAGAGCGACAAGGCGCTGTACGGCTACGCCCAGGAGCTGCGCCAGCAATACCTGCGCAGTGCGCCAAGCCTGGACAAGGTGCTGTTCGACAACCGCCTGGACCTGACCCACCGTGCCCTGGGCCTCAACACTGCGGTGTCGCGGGTGCAGGGCGGCAAGCTCAAGGCGAAGAAGGAAATCCGTATCGCCTCGCTGTTCAAGGACGCGGCACCGCAGTTTTTGCGCATGATCGTGGTGCACGAACTGGCGCACCTGCGCGAGCGCGACCACAGCAAAGCGTTCTACCAGCTCTGTCAGCACATGGAGCCGGATTACCATCAACTGGAATTCGACCTGCGCGTCTACCTGACCTATCGGGAGCTGCCGGGTAACCTGTAAGGATCACGCAGCATGGATGTGAGCAAGACCAAGAGCAGTTTCTATCGCCGCTTGTATGTGGCCTGGTTGATCGACAGCCAGACCGCCACCAGCGTGCCGGCGCTGATGGAAGCCACCGGCATGCCGCGCCGCACGGCCCAGGACACCATTGCTGCATTGGCCGACCTGGACATCGTCTGCGAGTTCGAGCAGCAGGAGGGTGCGCGCAACCATGCCGGGCATTATCGCATTCATGACTGGGGGGCGATCGACAAGCAGTGGATCATCCGGCATCTGCGGCAGATCAGGGACGTGCTCGGTTACCCGTGAGCTTCAGCGGATCGTCGAGCGCCACGAACGGGCCAATGCCGCGAAGCTGCCGGGCCAGGCACTAAAACCCTCAGGCCGGCGCACCCTCCTTGATCAGATGCGCCGCCAATGTCCGCAACGGCCCCAGCTGTCGGCAGATCAACGCCAGCTGGGTCTGCACCAGCCGCTGATGTTCATCCAGCTCCTCTGGCATCTGTTCCAGCGCATTGGCCAAGTGCTCTTCGGCGTCACTGTGAATCGCCACCGGCAAGCGCGCCGCCAGGCCATTGGCGATTTCATCCAGGCTGTTGGCCAGGCTCTGCCCTGCGCCATCGATCAATTGCTCCTGAACTTCGGCCGGCAGCGCGGTATCACGGTGCGCGCCAAGCCCCGAGAGGTAGCTGAGCAAGGTGTGTGACAGCACCAGGAAGCGGAAGCCTACATCTGCCTCCTTACGGAAATGCCCAGGCTCCATGAGCATGTTGGCCAATGTGGTAGACAGCGCGGCGTCGGCGTTGTGGGCGTTGCGCCGGGCCAGGCGGTAGGCGAGGTCGTCGCGCTTGCCGTGGGCGTACTGCTGCATGATCTGGCGCAGGTACACGCTGGCGCAGGCCAGGGTATTGGCCAATGCCTTGTTCAGGCGCCGGCCCTGCCAGTCGGGGAGGAACAGGAACACCGCGAGGATGGCGATCAGGCTGCCCACCAGGGTATCGAACAGCCTCGGCAGGAACAGGCCATAGCCATCGCCGATCTGGTTGAAGCAGAACAGTACCATCAGCGTGATCGCCGCCGTGGCCAGGGTATAGCGGGTGGTGCGGTTGACGAAGAACACCACTCCGGCGACCACGGCGAACAGCGACTGGATGACCGGGTTGGGGAACAGGTCGAACAGCGCCCAGCCCACCGTCAGGCCGATCGCCGTGCCGAACACGCGCTGCACCAGCTTGCGCCGGGTGGCGCCATAGTTCGGCTGGCACACGAAAAGCGTAGTGAGGATGATCCAGTAGCCTTGTGTCGGGTGGATCAGGTGCACCATGCCGTAGCCGATCGACAGCGCCAACGGCAGGCGCAGGGCGTGGCGGAACAGCAGCGAAGTGGGCGTCAACTGTGTGCGCAGGCGGGTCCAGACGTCCTTGAAGTTTCGCGGTGAGCGGTCGAGCAGGCTGCTGTCGCTGGCATCGGCCAGGCTGTCCGGGTTGCTGGCGGCCCCCAGCAGGCGGTCGAGCGTGGCCAGGTTGGCCGCCAGTGCGCGCAGCGAGCGCAGCAGCCCGCGCCACGCCGGGTTGTTCTGGGTGCGCAGGTGCTCCAGCGAGGCGTTGAGGTCTTCGAGGGTGTCGGCGAACCGGCTGTCGAGAACAAAGGGCTGGCGCAGGCGGATCGAGCGCGCCAGGTCCTGGCACGCCGAGCCTTGATGGCGCAGCAGGCGCTGGCAGCGGAACATCACATCGCTGTGGAAGAACGCATCGGCCAAGGCATTGTAGGGGTAATGCGAGGCACTGACGCGCTCGTGGATATCCTGGGCCAGGAAGTACAGCTTGAGGTAGCGGCTGACCTTGGAGTTGGGCTGGCTGTTACCGACCCGGTGCAAGATGATTTCCTTGGCCGCATTGAGCGCTGCGACCACCTTGCCGTTCTGCTGGGCCAGCTCCAGGCGCCGGGCCTCCAGATCATGGTGGCGAATCGGCTCGAACAGGTTGGCTTTGAGCTTGAGGTAGCGCCCCAGTTCGAAGAACAGCTTGGCCAGGCTCTGCTGCACCGGCTGGTTGGAAAACAGCGCCTGCCACAGCACCGAGAGCAAGCCATACCAGGCTGCACCCGCCACCAGCAGCAGCGGTTCGTGCCAGAAGTCGGTGACCTGGCCGCCGCGTTGGTCCACGCCGATCATGGTGTATACCGCGGTGATCAGCGTGGCCGAGGCGATGGCCCCATAGCGTTCGCCCAGCGCACCCAGCATGGTCAGGCCAAACGCCGCCAACGCCAGTGCGATGGCGAAGACCCACGGGTAGGGGAACAGCAGCTCGACGGCCAGCGCGGCAATGGCGAAGCAGACCAGCGTAACGGCCAGGGCACTGAGGCGCCCTTGCCAGCTGTCGTCGGTCTCGGCCAATGCGCTGGCAATGATGCCCAGGAACAGCGGAATCAGCAGGGCCATCTCGTTCTGGTACCAGCACAGGGCCAGGCTGCCGGTGAGGGCGATGGTCACCCGGATGCTGTAGCTGAACTTGTCTTGGCCCCACAGGCGACGCAGTGACTGACGGAACGAACTCGATGACATGATGGCCTGCTGGCAGTGATCGAATGAATGCATTGCGGCACGGACCAGCAAGAAGCGTTCCGTGCTGCTGAATGGATTCTACTCTACACGAACTGCGCTGCAGCGTTGGCCGATGCCCAGGCCCACTGGAAGTTGAAACCGCCCAGGTGGCCGGTCACGTCCAGTACTTCGCCGATGAAGTACAGCCCGGGGCTCTTCAGCGATTCCATGGTCTTGGATGACACCTCGCGGGTATCCACGCCACCCAGGGTCACCTCGGCGGTGCGATAGCCCTCGGTACCGGCCGGTACCAATTGCCAGGCCGACAGTTTGTCGGCGATCTGTGCCAGTTCCGCCGGCGTGTACTGCTTCATGGGTTTGGACTCGAACCACTGCTCGGCCAGCAGGGTGGCCAGCTTGCGGGTGAACACCTCGCCCAGCACGGTCTTCAACTCCGCGTTGGCGCGTTCGAGCTGTTGCTGTTGCAGCCAGGTCAGCGCATCGCGGTCGGGCAGCAGGTTGATCTCGACGGTGTCGCCTGCCTGCCAGAACGATGAGATCTGCAGGATCGCCGGGCCGCTCAGGCCGCGGTGGGTGAACAGCAGGTTCTCGCGGAAGCTGGTGCCGTTGCAGCTGGCAGTGCAGTCCAGCGAGGTGCCCGACAGTTCGGTGCACAGTGCCTTGAGTTGGGGCTCGGTGATGGTGAACGGCACCAGGCCGGCGCGGGTCGGCAGCAGGGTGTGGCCGAACTGGCGCGCCACCTGGTAGCCGAAACCGGTCGCGCCCAGGGTCGGGATCGACAGGCCACCGGTGGCTATCACCAGTGACTGGCAGGCGAACTGGCCGGCGCTGGTTTGCAGCAGGTAACCGGTTTCGGTCTTCTCGATGTGTTCGATGCTGGTCTGCATGCGCAGTTCGGCGCCCGCGTCGTCGCACTCGGCCAGCAGCATGTCGAGGATGTCGCTGGCCTTGTTGTCGCAGAACAGCTGGCCGAGCTTCTTCTCGTGATACGGCACGCCATGCTTGGCCACCAGTTCGATGAAGTCCCACTGGGTGTAGCGGGCCAGGGCCGATTTGCAGAAGTGGGCGTTGTGCGAGAGGAAGTTGGCCGGCTCGGTGTACATGTTGGTGAAGTTGCAGCGCCCGCCGCCGGACATGAGGATCTTCTTGCCCGGCTTGTTGGCGTGGTCGAGCAGCAGCACCCGGCGGCCACGGCGGGCGCTGAGCTGGGCGCACATCAGGCCGGCGGCGCCGGCGCCGAGGATGATCACGTCGGTGGAGTGCACGGTGTTACCTCATTGCGAGTTTGGGGCCGCTGTACGGCCCATCGCCGGCAAGCCAGCTCCCACGGGCACTGCATAACGCCTGAGGCCTTGGGTGACCCTGTGGGAGCTGGCTTGCCGGCGATGGGCTGCACAGCAGCCCCAAAGAATGTCAGAGAATACGGACTTTCAGGGCGCGGCCCTTGATCTTGCCGCTGTTCAGCCGCTGCATGGCCTGCTTGGCCAGTGCGCGCTCCACGGCAACGAACGCCTGGAAGTCGAAGATCGCGATCTTGCCCACCTGCTTGCCCGGGATGCCGGCATCACCGGTCAGCGCGCCAAGAATGTCGCCAGGGCGCAGCTTGTCCTTGCGGCCAGCGGCAATGCACAGGGTAGTCATGACCGGCAGCAGGGGCTCGCCGCCCTTGTTCTTCAGGCTGTCCAGTTGGTCCCAGCGCAGCGGGCTCTTCTGCAGTGCTTCGATGGCCTGGGCGCGGTGGCCTTCGGCCGGGGCCACCAGGCTGACGGCGATACCCTTTTCGCCGGCGCGGCCGGTACGGCCAACACGGTGCACATGGATTTCGGCATCACGGGCCAGCTCGACGTTGATGACCATGTCCAGGCCGTCGATGTCCAGGCCACGGGCGGCCACGTCAGTGGCCACCAGCACCGAGCTGCTGCGGTTGGCGAACATGGTCAGCACCTGGTCGCGGTCACGCTGCTCCAGGTCGCCATGCAGGGCCTGGGCAACGATGCCCTTGGCCGTCAGGTGAGCGACCACGTCTTCGCACTGCTGCTTGGTGAAGCAGAACGCCACGCACGACTGCGGGCGGTAGTGGCCGAGCACGCGGGTGACGGCCTCCAGGCGGTTCTGCGGGTCGATCTCGATGAAGCGTTGTTCGATCTGGTTGTCGGTGTGCAGGCTCTCGACCTTGACCTGCTGCGGCTTGCGCATGAAGTCGGCGGCCAGTTGCTCGATACCGGATGGATAGGTGGCCGAGAACAGCAGGGTCTGGCGGCGCGACGGGGTCTTGCCGATGATGCTGGCAATGGCGTCGAAGAAGCCCATGTCGAGCATGCGGTCGGCTTCGTCCAGCACCAGGGTGTTGAGCCCGTCGAGTACCAGGGTGCCTTTGTCCAGGTGCTGCTGGATGCGCCCGGGGGTGCCGACGATGATGTGCGCGCCGTGCTCCAGCGAGGCGATCTGCGGCCCGAGCGAGACGCCGCCGCACAGGGTCAGGATCTTGATGTTGTCCTCGGCACGTGCCAGGCGGCGCAACTCTTTGGCGACCTGGTCGGCGAGCTCGCGGGTAGGGCACAGCACCAGTGCCTGGCAGCCGAAGTAGCGCGGGTTGATCGGGTTTAGCAGGCCGATGCCGAAAGCGGCGGTCTTGCCGCTGCCGGTCTTGGCCTGGGCAATCAGGTCCTGGCCCCTGAGGATGACGGGCAGGCTCTGGGCCTGGATCGGCGTCATCGCGGCATAGCCGAGGGCGTCCAGGTTGGCCAGCATGGCGGCGGACAGCGGCAAGGTGGCAAAAGCGGTGGTTTCGGTGGTCACGAGGCGGGCCTGCGTTGCGAAGCGAAAAATGCCGCACAGTCTACCAGCCTCATGGCCATTCGCCCTACGACTCCATGTGTTGTTCCGGACGACGGGCACGCCTTCCGTCCGTCGGCGCCAGCTGCAGGAAGATCGCTGCCGCCAGCATGGCCATGACGCCGATGGTCACAAAAGTCAGCTGGAAGGCCCCCAGGGTGGTTTCCACACCGTCGGCGCTGCCGGCTGCGGTAAAGCCGCCGAGCAGTGCGCCGGCGCAGGCCACGCCCAGGCTCAGCGACAGTTGCGCGACCACCGACAGCAGGCTGTTGCCGCTGCTGGCGCTGGCGTCGTCGAGGTCGATCAGGGTCACCGTGTTCATCGCGGTGAACTGCATGGAGTTCACTGCGCCCAGCAGGGCCAGTTGCACCAGCAGCACGGCGTACGGCGTCTGCTCGTCGACCAGGCCGAGGCTGGCCAGCAGCAGGCCCAGCAGCAAGGTGTTGCCGGTCAGCACGATGCGGTAACCAAGCCGCTCGATCAGTGGCCGGGCAATGGATTTTGCCACCATCGCCGCCGCCGCCAGCGGGATCATGCTCATGCCAGCCTGTGCCGGCGAATAGCCCAAGGCGACCTGCAGCAGCAACGGCACCAGGAACGGCAGGGCGCCACTGCCCAGGCGCGCGAACAGGTTACCGAGGATACCGATGGCAAAGGTGCGCACGCGGAACAGGCTGGGCGAGAACAGCGGTTCCGGGTCACGCCCGGCACGCAGCCAGTAGGCGGCCAGGCAGGCCATGCCGGCGAACAGCAGCAGCATCACCCGCAGGTGCGGCAGGTGCAATTCGCCCAGGCCCTCCATGGCGATGGTGATCAGCACCATCGCTGCGCCAAACAGCAGGAAACCCGGGCCATCGAAGGTGGTGCGCTCGGCCCCGCGCAGGTCGGGGATGAACTTCCACACGGCGTAACAGCCGATGGCACCGACCGGCAGGTTGAGCAGGAAGATCCAGTGCCAGGTCAGGATTTCGACCAGCCAGCCGCCCAAGGTCGGGCCAAGCAGCGGGCCCAGCAGGCCGGGGATGGTGATGAAACTCATGATTCGCACCAGCTCGGTCCGCGGATAGGCGCGCAATACCACCAGCCGCCCGACCGGCAGCATCAGCGCACCGCCCAGCCCCTGCACGATGCGGGCGAGTATCAGAAAGCCCAGGCTGTTGGCCATGGCACACAGCAAGGAGCCGAAGCTGAACAGCAGGATGGCGCTGAAGAAGATGCGCTTGGTGCCGAAGCGGTCGGCGATCCACCCAGAGGCAGGGATCAGCAAGGCCACGGTGAGCATGTAGGCGATGATCACGCCCTGCATGCGCAGCGGGTCTTCTTCCAGCGAGCGAGCCATGGCCGGCAGGGCAGTGTTGAGGATGGTGCCGTCCAGGG
Source organism: Pseudomonas sp. P39-UII1 (assembly GCF_039672635.1). NCBI lineage: Bacteria > Pseudomonadati > Pseudomonadota > Gammaproteobacteria > Pseudomonadales > Pseudomonadaceae > Pseudomonas > Pseudomonas sp. P39-UII1. Next base: position 32,134 of record NZ_JBDFPP010000020.1, on the reverse strand, counting down.
ACTGCATGAAAAAAGCGATGGCCACCACCCACGGGATCCAGCGGGCGGTGACGGGGTCGAGCGGGGTGCGTTCGGGCATGACGTCCTCGTTTGTCAGTACCGGCCGCTTCGCGGGGCAAGCTCGCAGCTATGCGCGAATCCGAACTTGCCCGCGAAGAGGCCTGCAATTCCAATCACAATGTCAGGGTAAGCCCTTTGACCAGAGCTCCCGGCAAATGACTCGACCCGGTACTGCGCTGTCCATACGTACTGGTTGAAAGGATCATCTCGCGTTCGCGGGTCAGGTCTTCGAGTTGGCTGCCCAGCAAGCTGTACAGGCTGTCATCGAAGCGCATGGTGCTCACCGGCCCCTTGATTTCACCGTCCTCTACCCAGAAGGTGGCAAAGCGCGTCAGCCCGGTCATCCGTGCGGCCGGCAGGTCGGAGTAGTTCAGGTACCACAGGTTGCTGATGTACAGGCCTGTGCCCAGCCGTTGCAGGATCTCTTCAGGCGCCAGGGTGCCCGGTGCAAGGCTCAATGCACAGGGTGATTCATGGCTGTCTGCGCCATTGGCAAGCAACTCGAACTCGACGGCGCTGCGCGCGCTGACCAGCCTGTCCACAGCCTGCCCGTGCTGGATCAGCGGTACGTCCAGGCGTGGCGAACCTTCATCGGAAAATGCCGGGCTCAGCGAGCCGCTGACTTGCTCAGCGAAGCTGACCAATGAGCTCAGCCGTGCATCGCCGCTGTACAGCCGCTGCAGTGCGCTGTTGCCGGTGGCCAGCGCCTGTGCCGAGAAGCCGCCCCAGCAGAGCATGCCGGCGATTTCGTCCATGGCGGCAGGTGCCAGGTAGGCGCGGTAGCTGCCGGGCTTGAGCGTAACCGCCGGGCGGCCGAGGAAGCCCAGTTGCTCACGCGCCTGGCGCAGCCGTGCGGTGAAGTCCGTGGCGTTCCACAGTTGGCCGGCATAGTTGGCCTTCACGGCCTGGCCATTGCTGTGGAACAGGCTCCAGTCGAAGTTGAAACTGTTGGCCTGGTGCCAGCCGAAGGCGCCATAGGAACTGGCGAAGCCCCGGCAGACCGGGCCTGCGGCATAGATACCGACCAGGTCCAGGTCGCCGGCTTCGCGGTCGAGCAGTTCCAGCACTTCACTCAGCTCTGGCAGCGCCTGTTGCTGCAGGCTGTTGCTGCGCCATGGGTTTTCGTCCAGGCGTAGGTAAGGGTCAACGGCCAACAGCGGCAGGGTTTGACGCAGCTGTTCCAGCGCCTCGCGCAGGCGCTGATGGTCCAGTCCGGCATCGCCGCTCAACGTGACCAGCTGTTCTGCCTGGCGCCCATCGCGGATCAGCCGCAGTTGCGCGCTGGCCTGGCTGACCTCGCCGGCCTGGCGTACCTTGGCGTGGTTGAATCGCACGAACTGCGACTGTTCGGCGCTGTAGCCGAGGGTGAATTGCTCTTCGGCTTGCCGTGCATCGTGCAGGGCGCTGACCAATTGCTCGAAAGACTGCTGTGCTGTGGCGCTCATCAGGCGTCCCCTCCGAATACGTCGATCTGGCGGAACACGCAGGCCGGTGCGGCGTGGCCGACCCGTACCACCTGGTTGGGCTCGCCTTTGCCGCAGTTGGGGGTGCCCAGTACCTGGAAGGTGCTGCGGTCGCCGACCGCCGCAAGGTTGCGCCAGAACTGCGCGGAGATACCGCGGTAATTGGGGTTCTTGACGATGCCCTTGAGCTTGCCGTCCTCGATCAGTTGGCCCCACTCGCAGCCGAACTGGAACTTGTTGCGCGCATCGTCGATGGACCACGAACGGTTGGTGCGCATCAGGATGCCGTGCTCGATGCCCTCGATCAGTTGCTCAAGGGTTTGCTCGCCCGGCTCGATGTTGAGGTTGGCCATGCGGTCGATCGGGGCGCGGTTCCAGCCACAGGCCCGGCTGTTGGCCACACCGTCGAGGCCCGAACGGTATTGCGACAACGCGCCGCCCAGCGGCCGCAGCAGCAGGCCCTCACGGATCAGGAACTGCTTGCTGGCCTGGCTGCCGTCATCGTCGTAGCTGTAGCTGGCAAGCTCTTCGGCGATGGTCGGGTCGAAGGTGACGTTGAGCAGTGGCGAGCCGTACTGCAAATGGCCGAAGTCGCTGGCTTTGACGAAGCTGGTGCCGGCGTAGTTGCGCTCGTCGCCGAGGATGCGGTCCATCTCCAGCGGGTGGCCGATGGATTCGTGGATCTGCAGCATCATCTGGTCGGGCATCAGCAGCAGGTCACGCTGGCCACTGGGTGTATTGGGTGCCATCAGTAGTTGCAGCGCTTCGTCGGCGACCCGGCGAGCGGCACCGACCAGGCCGCAGCGTTCGATGATCTCGAAGCCACCCTGCTGGCCGAAGTTGTCACGGCCCAGGCTGCGGCTCTGGCTGTCCTGGCCGTCGCTGGCGGTTACGCCCAGGCCCGGGAACAGGAAGCGCTGCGCGTGGCGTAGTTCGGCGCCGGCGGAGTTCAGGTAGGTCTGTTCGACCAGGCTCTGGCTCAGGCTGGCCTGCCAGTCCACCAAGCGGCTGTCCCTGGGCACGCTGGCCGACTCGGCAGCGAGCAGGCCGAGGCAGTCGGCGAGGGTGGGTAACGGCCGGTCGAAGTTCGGCGAGACATGGTCGTGGCGGGCGTTGGTCACGGGTTGGTCGCGCAGGTCGAGCAAGCTGTGCCTGGCAATCTGCCGGGCCAGTGCCTCGGCGTGTTCCAGCGCACGTTGCAGGCCTTGCTGGGACAGGTCGGCCGTGGCGGCGTAAGCCTCCACGCCCTGCACCCGCACTGTCAGCATGGCGCCTTCATCCTGGCTGAAGAAGGGCGGCTCGGCCACATTGCGCCTTACCGAAAGCGCTTGGTGCGACTGTTTGACATGGCGCAGGGAAAACAACTCGGCCGTGCTGCGCAGCGCGGCAAAGCGCTGGCGCAGCAGGGCGCTGGAATCGAACATGGGAAAACCTCCGCGTGCACGGTGGCTCCCCCTAGAACCACCCGTCTTGCATGGCCAGGCAGGTATCGTCGCGTGCCTCGAGCAATGCCAGGTCATTATGGCAGCCCGGTACTTCCCAGGTCAGGAAATAACGTGCGGCCTGCAACTTGCCCCGGTAGAAGTCGCGATCTGCGGCATTGCCTTTGAGCAGGCCGAGTTCGGCGTGTATCGCTTGTTCCAGCCAGCGCCAGCCGATCACGCAGTGGCCGAAGGCCTTGAGGTACAGGGCTGAATTGGCAAGGGCGCCGGCGACTTTGCCTTCTGCCAGGTCGCCCAGCAGGGCCAGGGTCACGCCCTGCAGGCGGTTTACCAGATGCTCCAGCGGCTGGCGCATGGCATCCAGGCCCGGGTGATGGGTGGCGCGTTCGGCGGTATTGGCGATCAGGCGGATCAGTTGCTTCAGGCCTGCGCCGTTGTTGTGCGCCAGTTTGCGGCCCAGCAGGTCGAGTGACTGGATGCCCTCTGTGCCTTCGTGGATCGGGTTCAGGCGGTTGTCGCGGTAGTGCTGCTCCACCGGGTATTCCCGCGTGTAGCCGTGGCCACCGAGGATCTGGATTGCCAGTTCGTTGGCCTTGAGGCAGAAGGTGGATGGCCAGGATTTGACGATGGGCGTCAGCAGGTCGAGCAGTTCCTGGGCCTGCTGGCGGGCGGATTCGCTGGCTGCCGTGTGGGTGTCGTCGAATAGCCGTGCGGCGTACAAGCCCAGGTCGAAAGCGCCTTCTACGTAGGCCTTCTGGGCGAGCAGCATGCGCCTGACGTCGGTGTGGCTGATGATTGGCACCGCAGGGCTGTGCGGGTCCTTGTTCTCCGCCAGCCGGCCCTGCGGCCGCTGGCGGGCGTACTCCAACGAATACAGGTAGCCGGCGTACCCCAGCATCACTGCGCCCATGCCGACGCCGATGCGTGCCTCGTTCATCATCTGGAACATGCAGGCCAGGCCCTGGTGCGGCCGGCCGACCAGATAGCCGACGCACGGGCCGTTGTCGCCGAAGTTCAGTGCCGTTGAGGTGGTGCCGCGCCAGCCCATCTTGTGGAACAGCCCGGCCAACAGCACGTCGTTGCGATCGCCGCGGCTGCCGTCCGGGTTGACCCGGTACTTGGGCACGATGAACAGCGAAATACCCTTCACCCCAGGTGGTGCATCCGGCAACTTGGCCAGGACCATGTGCACGATGTTTTCCGACAGTTCGTGGTCGCCGCCGGAGATGAAAATCTTGTTGCCCTTGATCCGGTAGCTGCCATCCGCCGCAGGCTCGGCACGGGTGCGGATATCGGCCAGCGACGAGCCGGCATGGGGTTCGGTCAGCGCCATGGTGCCGAAATAGCGGCCGTCGATCATCGGTTGCAGGAACAAACGCTTCTGTTCGTCGCTGCCGAAACTTTCGATCAGGTTGGCCGCGCCCATGGTCAGGAACGGGTAGGCCGTAGTGCCGGCGTTGGCGGCCTGAAAGTGGGCAAAGCAGGCTTGCGAGACCAGGCTGGGCAACTGCATGCCGCCGACCTCGAAGTCGCGGTTGGCGTTGAGGAAGCCCGCCTCGAGGAAGGCATCGACCGCAGGTTTCACCTCGGCGATCAGCTCGGCGCGGCCGTCCACGTAGCGCGGCTCGTTTTCGTCGGCCTTGCGGTTGTGCGGGGCGAAGTACTTTTCGGCGATGGTGCGGGCGGTGGTCAGCGCGGCATCGAACGTTTCGCGGCTGTGCTCGGCGAAGCGCGGGCGCTGGGTCAGGGCCTCGGCGTCGAGCACCTCATAGAGTTCGAAGGCGAGGTTGCGGGGGCTGAGCAGGGTCTCGGGCATGGCGGCGGTCCTTGAACGGGCTTGGGGCGAGTCTAGGGCCGCACTTAGGGCGTGGGACAGTTTTATAGGTTTGGGTGATATGGGTTTAGAAGGTGGCGGGGCTGGTAGGTGCTCGCCATGGCGTATTTGGTGTTCATGAGATCGAGCGCCGCCCGCGCGGCGCATCGCGGGCAAGTCGGATCGCCGCACCGCCGCTCCTACATTTGTTGCAACGTGCCATGGCCTGATAGGCCATAGTCGTCAGCCTTGTTGGCACGGCGCGATATTTCGGCTGGCGCTACCGCCGCTTTGCAAGTCTTTAGCCATGCGCCAAGGCTGACAACCATGGCCTAACTGGAACGGCACGTTGCAACAAATGTAGGAGCGGGCTTGCCCGCGATGCGCCGCGCGGGCGGCGCTGGATTTGCGCCGCGCTGCAACACCCAAGACAGGCACCTGGCCACCCAGACTCAATTTCGAGACAGGCACAAAAAAAGGAGAGCCTAAGCTCTCCTTCTTCTTCAACAACCCTCAGCTATCAGCCAATGGTCATCAAGCTGGCATTACCCCCAGCCGCAGCGGTATTCACACTCACCGCCCGCTCGATCACCAGCCGCTCCAGGGCAATCTGATGGTCGCCGCTGGACAGCCCGTGCACGCCAACGATCGCACCGGCCCGCTTGGCCACCTGTTGGCAAACGCCGCGCAGCTGGTCCGAGTCGCCATGGTGGATCACGGCGTCGAATGCCACCTCATCCTTGTTCCAGTCAGCCACCAGCTTGACCTTGGCCTGCAGCTCCTTCGGCAGGCGGCCGCGCAGCGACTTGCCTGGCTCGCCGTCCACCCACACTGCCGAGCTACCGACCGCCACTACAGCGGCAAACTGTGCCAGCAGGTCAGCCTCGTTGTCCGCCAGGCACAGCACGTGCTCGCGCGGCAGGATGGTGTAGCTGTTGCGCTCGCCGGTCGGCCCTGGCAGCAGGCGGGCGATGCCGCTTTGCGACTGGCTGGCGAACTGGGTGCACAATGCGGCCAGATCGGCCTGTTGATTGCTCTCGGCCCAGGCCTTGAGGCTATGCAGCGGCTTGATCAGCTGTTCGTGCAGGGTGCGGTCCGGCTTGCCGTCGCCATCCTGCTGCTGGAAGTGACGGCCAATGGCGTCGGCCGGGCGGGTCGACAACAGGCGGTACAGGTAGAGCGGGCCGCCCGCTTTCGGGCCAGTGCCGGACAAGCCTTCACCGCCGAAAGGCTGCACGCCCACCACAGCGCCAACGATGTTGCGGTTGACGTACATATTGCCGGCGTTGGCATTCTCCACCACTTTGGCGATGGTCTCGTCGATGCGGGTGTGCACGCCGAGGGTCAGACCGTAGCCGGAGTTGTTGATCTGCTCGATCAGCTGGTCAAGGTTGCGGCGGTTGTAGCGCACCACGTGCAGTACCGGGCCGAAAATCTCGCGCTTGAGCTCGTCAAAGCTGTCCAGCTCGATCAGGGTCGGCATGACGAAGGTGCCGCGCTTGACCTCGGCCGTATCGGCGATGGCGACCTGATAGACCGCGCGGCCTTTCTCGCGCATGGCCTGAATGTGCTTGTCGATGCCCGCCTTGGCTTCGGCATCGATCACCGGGCCGATATCCACGGCAAGGCGGTCCGGGTTGCCCAAGCGGCTTTCGGCCATGGCACCCTTGAGCATCTCGATCACGCGGTCGGCGGAATCTTCCTGCAGGCACAGCACACGCAGCGCCGAGCAGCGTTGGCCAGCGCTGTCGAAGGCCGAAGACACCACATCGATCACCACCTGTTCGGTCAGTGCCGAGGAGTCGACGATCATCGCGTTCTGGCCGCCGGTTTCGGCGATCAGCGGGATCGGGCGGCCCTGGTTGTCCAGGCGGCCGGCGACGTTGCGTTGCAGCAGGCGGGCGACTTCGGTGGAACCCGTGAACATCACGCCCTTGACCCGCTCGTCACCGACAAGGCCGGCGCCGACAGTTTCGCCGCGGCCTGGCAGCAGTTGCAGCACACCTTCTGGGATGCCGGCTTCGAGCAGCAGGCGCACGGCCTGGGCAGCGATCAGTGGGGTCTGTTCAGCAGGTTTGGCCAGCACCGGGTTGCCGGCAGCCAGGGCTGCGGCCACCTGGCCGGTGAAGATTGCCAGCGGGAAGTTCCACGGGCTGATGCACACTACCGGGCCCAATGGACGGTGGGCGTCGTTGCTGAAGTCGTTGCGTGCCTGCACCGCGTAGTAGCGCAGGAAGTCCACGGCCTCGCGCACTTCGGCGATGGCGTTGGCGAACGTCTTGCCCGCTTCGCGGATCAGCAGGCCCATCAGCGGTTGGATCTCGGCCTCCATCAGGTCGGCGGTGCGCTCGAGAATCGCGGCACGCTCGGCTGGCGGGGTGGCCTGCCAGATCGGTGCGGCGTTGAGCGCGCACTGGATGGCGTTGTCGACGTCGGCAACGGTGGCTTCTTGAACATGGCCGACCACATCGCGGTGGTCTGATGGGTTCAGCACCGGCGCTGCTGCGGCTTCGCTGGCGGCGCAGGCCAGCAACGGGGTGGCCTTCCAGTCGTTGTGCGCGGTGGCCAGCATGGCGCAGGACAGCGAGGCCAGGCGGTGTTCGTTGGCCATGTCGATGCCGGCCGAGTTGGCCCGCTCGCTGCCATACAGCTCGCGCGGCAACGGGATGCGTGGGTGTGGCAGGCCGAGGTTGCCTTCCTGGGTGCCCATGCGCTCGATGCTTGCTACCGGGTCGGCGACCAGTTCCTGGATGGAAATGGAGTGGTCGGCAATGCGGTTGACGAACGAGGTGTTGGCGCCGTTCTCCAGCAGGCGGCGGACCAGGTAGGCCAGCAGGGTTTCATGGGTGCCGACCGGCGCATACACGCGGCACGGGCGGTTCAGCTTGCCCTCGGAGATCTTGCCGACCACTTGTTCGTACAGCGGCTCGCCCATGCCGTGCAGGCACTGGAACTCGTACTGCCCTGGGTAATAGTTCTGACCCGCGATGTGGTAGATGGCCGACAGGGTGTGGGCGTTGTGCGTGGCGAACTGCGGGTAGATGGCTTCGGGTACGGCCAGCAGCTTGCGTGCACAGGCAACATAGGAAACGTCGGTGTACACCTTGCGGGTATAGACCGGGTAGCCTTCCAGGCCTTCGACCTGGGCGCGCTTGATCTCGCTGTCCCAGTAGGCGCCTTTCACCAGGCGGATCATCAGGCGGTGGCGGCTGCGCTTGGCCAGGTCGATAACGTAGTCGATCACGTACGGGCAGCGCTTCTGGTAGGCCTGGATCACGAAACCGATGCCGTTCCAGCCTGCCAGCGAAGGTTCGAAGCACAGGCGCTCGAGCAGGTCGAGCGACAGCTCCAGGCGGTCAGCTTCTTCAGCGTCGATGTTCAGGCCGATGTCGTATTGCTTGGCCAGCAGGGTCAGCGACAACAGGCGCGGGTACAGTTCTTCCATGACGCGCTCGTACTGCGCGCGGCTGTAGCGGGGGTGCAGTGCCGACAGCTTGATCGAGATACCCGGGCCCTCATAGATGCCGCGGCCATGCGACGCTTTGCCGATCGAGTGAATCGCCTGCTCGTAGGAGGCCAGGTACTTCTGAGCGTCGTGCTCGGTCAGTGCGGCTTCGCCGAGCATGTCGTAGGAATAGCGGAAGCCCTTGGATTCGAAACGGCTGGCATTGGCCAGTGCTTCGGCAATCGTTTCACCGGTAACGAACTGCTCGCCCATCAGGCGCATGGCCATGTCGACGCCCTTGCGGATCATCGGCTCGCCGCTCTTGCCGATGATGCGGGTAAGCGAAGAGGTAAGGCCGGATTCGTTGTGGGTAGAGACCAGCTTGCCGGTCAGCAGTAGGCCCCAGGTGGCAGCGTTGACGAACAGCGACGGGCTGTTGCCCAGGTGCGGCTGCCAGTTGCCGGTGCTGATCTTGTCGCGGATCAGCGCGTCGCGGGTGCCTTTGTCGGGGATGCGCAGCAGGGCTTCGGCCAGGCACATCAGCGCCACGCCTTCCTGGGACGACAGCGAGAATTCCTGCAGCAGGCCCTGAACGATGCCAGCGCGGCCGCCAGCGCTCTTCTGGTTGCGCAGCTTTTCAGCAATGCTGGCGGCCATCTTGTTGGTCGCCTCGGCCAGTGGTGCGCTCAGGCGCGCCTGCTCCAGCAGCATCGGAACCACCTCCTGCTCGGGGCGGCGGTAGGCGGCGGTGATGGCTGAGCGCAGCACGGACTGCGGCAGGATGCTCTCGGCGAACTCCAGGAAGCACTGGTGAGCGTGGTCGGGCGTTACTTCACCCGCATCATCGCCCAGGCTGCTGGCATGACCGTTGAGTTCGGTCAGGGTAGCACCACCCTCGAGCTTCTCCAGGTAATTGAAGATCGCTTGCTTGATCAACCAGTGAGGTGTGCGGTCAATGGACTGCGCAGCTGCTTTGAGTCGCTCACGGGTTGGGTCATCGAGTTTGACCCCAAGGGTGGTCGTCGCCATTTCTTATCCTCTTTATTGCCACGGCTGTGGCCTTAGCTGGCGCCAAGAGTAGCTGTAGGACAATTCAGGTGCAACCAGGTGCAACCCGTTTTTTTCGTCGAAAAGGTGCAACTCGTCTGGCGAAAATTCCTACATCAAATAAAGGATTGTTTACGGTGCATTTTCGTCTGAAAAAAGCGTTTTTTGCTCCAAAAAGGAGCAAGAGCAAGGCATTAGCTGAAATTGCACGAGCGGGTGCAACTTGCAAATGAAAAATGGTTGCACCCAGTTTGCGTTGTTGCATAGGATTCGCCGCCTGGGTGCAACCGCCTCATTGCGGTTGTGCATGAGATAAAAACAAACGCCAGGGCACACGCATGGGCAATCCACTGACGATCACTTTCGTGATCTACATCGCGGCAATGGTGCTGATCGGCTTCGCCGCCTATCGCTCCACCAAAAACCTTTCTGACTACATCCTCGGCGGGCGCAGCCTGGGCAGCGTGGTGACCGCGCTTTCTGCCGGTGCTTCCGACATGAGCGGTTGGCTGCTGATGGGCCTGCCGGGCGCCATCTACTTCTCCGGCCTTTCCGAAGCCTGGATCGCCATCGGCCTCACCGTCGGCGCTTACCTGAACTGGCTGTTCGTCGCTGGCCGGCTGCGCGTGCAGACCGAACACAACGGCGATGCACTGACCCTGCCGGACTACTTTGCCAGCCGTTTTGAAGACAAGAGCGGCCTGCTGCGGATCATCTCGGCCGTCGTCATCCTGGTGTTTTTCACCATTTACTGTGCTTCGGGCATCGTTGCCGGTGCGCGCCTGTTCGAAAGCACCTTCGACATGCCGTATGAGACCGCACTGTGGGCCGGCGCCGCCGCGACCATCGCCTACACCTTCGTGGGTGGCTTCCTGGCCGTGAGCTGGACCGACACCGTGCAAGCCTCGCTGATGATCTTCGCGCTGATCCTGACGCCGATCATCGTGCTGATCTCCACGGGTGGCTTCGACACGACCTTCCTGGCCATCGAGGCGCAGAACCCTGCCAACTTCGACATGCTCAAGGGTGCAACCTTCATCGGCATCATCTCGCTGATGGGCTGGGGCCTCGGTTACTTCGGCCAGCCGCACATCCTGGCGCGCTTCATGGCCGCCGATTCGGTCAAGTCGATCGCCAAGGCTCGTCGCATCTCCATGACCTGGATGATCCTGTGCCTGGCCGGCACCTGCGCCGTGGGCTTCTTCGGCATCGCCTACTTCTCCGCGCACCCTGACCAGGCGGGCCCTGTTACCGAGAACCATGAGCGTGTGTTCATCGAACTGGCGAAAATCCTGTTCAACCCGTGGATTGCCGGTGTGCTGCTGTCGGCCATTCTGGCGGCGGTGATGAGTACGCTGAGCTGCCAGCTGCTGGTCTGCTCCAGTGCGCTGACCGAAGACTTCTACAAGGCTTTCCTGCGCAAGAATGCTTCGCAGGGCGAACTGGTATGGGTCGGCCGTCTGATGGTGTTGGCCGTGGCGCTGATCGCCATTGCCATGGCTGCCAACCCTGAAAACCGCGTGCTGGGCCTGGTGGCCTACGCCTGGGCTGGTTTCGGTGCTGCCTTTGGCCCAGTGGTGTTGATTTCGGTGCTGTGGAAGGGCATGACCCGTAACGGCGCGCTGGCGGGTATCGTGGTTGGCGCCCTGACCGTCATCCTGTGGAAGCAGATCGACACCTGGGGCCTGTACGAAATCATCCCGGGCTTCCTGCTTGCCAGCATCGCCATTCTTGTGGTCAGCAAGCTGGGCAGCCCGTCGCAAGCGATGGTGCAGCGCTTCGAGACTGCTGATGCGGCGTATCACGCTGACAAGTAGTGCCGATTGATTTGCGGTAACCGATACCGCTGACAGCACAAAGCCCGAACGGGTTACCGTTCGGGCTTTGCGTAGAGCTGTTACAGCGTGAAGTGAAGCCGAGACGCTTCGAATGCGTTGTCTACCCTAGGTTTGATCAATGCTTCGTACTCTCCGGCTTTGCAGTTGTCTAGCGTGAGCACCCACGTGTCATTGCCAGTGCCCGGGACCACCATGTTATCGACGCTGCCATCTGGCCTCTTCAATTCGAGGTAGGCGGTATATTCCGCGTTGGTGATGCCCAGTGTGCCGGTGAGCTTGGGTACAGACGTGGTTCTATCGAGTTTTATAGAGGCCTTCATGCTATGTACTCCTGGTGTGTGAAGGCATGAGTGTCAGGCCTGGTAGTTTGCGGAAGTAGCTGGAACTCGTTCCATTTTTGCCTTCAGGCCTGTCTTCGGGTGGCTCGCCGAGCTGCTGTCGACCGCCGCACCTGACTCCGTCTGCGTGACAAGGTAAACTTGCGGCACCCGCAGGAGTTGCCATGAACTATCGTCACGCCTTCCACGCCGGCAATCACGCCGACGTTCTCAAACACATCGTGCTGACCCGCCTCATCGCCCTGATGTCGCGCAAGGAGCAGCCGTTCGCCTATATAGATACCCACGCCGGCCTTGGTCTGTACGACCTGCAGGGCGACCAGGCGACCCGTACCGGTGAATACCTCGAAGGTGTTGCACGCTTGTGGAATCGCGATGATGTCCCGGCGATGGCTGCCGACTACCTGCGTGTCATCAAGCGCCTGAATGCCGATGGCGAATTGCGCTACTACCCTGGGTCGCCAGAACTGGCTCGCCGCCTGATGCGTCAGCAGGACCGGGCGTTGCTCAACGAGAAGCACCCTGAAGACGGGCCGCTGCTTAAAGAAAACATGAAAAAAGACCCGCGCGTGGTGGTGCACCTGGGTGAGGGTTGGCATGTACCCCGGGCGTTGCTGCCGGTGCAGGAAAAACGCGCAATCATGCTGATCGACCCGCCATTCGAACAGGCTGACGAGCTCAAGCGCTGCACCAGTTCGTTGAAAGAGGCGATTGGCCGCATGCGTCAGACCGTTGCTGCCATCTGGTACCCGATCAAGGACCAGCGCTCGCTCACCCGTTTCTACCAAGACCTCACCAGCACCGGCGCGCCGAAGCTGCTGCGGGTGGAGTTGTACGTGCACCACCAGGACAGCCCGCAGGGGCTGAACGGCTCTGGCCTGGCCATTGCCAACCCGCCGTGGGGCCTGGAAGAGGAGCTCAAGGAGCTGCTGCCTTGGCTGGCCAAGGAGCTGGCGCAGACCGCTGGCAGCTACCGGATGGACTGGCTGATCGCCGAATAAGCCACTGCCGCACCCCTGCAGATTTGCCGCACCGCCGCCCCCACAAGGGGCGGTGTGTCTTTCTCGTTTGCGTTATAATCCCGCCTTTTAGCCGCCACCCGCCCATGAGGCCGCTGGCGCATCTCTACCGAATGAAGAGGCTAATCCCTTGGCATTGACGATTCTTGGCCTGTCCGGCGCCCTTAGCCATGACCCTTCCGCGGCCCTGTACATCGACGGCAAGCTGATTGCCGCCGCCGAAGAAGAACGCTTCGTGCGTGACAAACATGCGAAGAACCGCATGCCCTACGAGTCGGCGAAGTTCTGCCTGGAACAGGCGGGCATCAAGCCGTCCGACGTGGACGTGGTTGCCATCCCGTTCGCCCCGATCAGCCTGTTCGGCAAAGCTCGCTGGCACTATGCCAAGCGCTACTGGTACGCACCGGACCGCGCCCTCGACGCCATCCTGATGGGCAACCGTCGCTACAAGCGCTACCGCAAGAAGATCGTCTGGTGCCTGGAGCAGCTGGGCTTCGATCCGAAAAAAGTCAAGATCGAGCCGGTCGAGCACCACTTGGCCCACGCCTCCAGCGCCTACCATTGCTCGGGCTTCAAAGAGAAGACCGCGATTCTCGGCATCGACGGCAAGGGCGAGTACGCCACTACCTTCTTCGGCTATGGCGAAAACGGCAAGATCCACAAGATCAAGGAATTCTTCGACCCGGACTCTCTGGGTGGCCTGTACGGTGCAATCACCGAGTTCCTGGGTTTCGAAATGCTCGACGGCGAGTTCAAGGTCATGGGCATGGCGCCGTATGGCGACGCCAGCAAATATGACTTCTCGCGCCTGGCCAGCTTCGAAAACGGCGAACTGGTGATCAACACCGAGTACGCCAACGTTATCGGCCTGCGCCGGTATAAAGAGAAGGGCAAAGGTTTCTACTTCTCGCCGAAACTGATCGAATGGCTGGGCCCCAAGCGCGAAGGCGACATCGCCGACGAGCCGTACATCCATTACGCGGCCAGCATGCAGGCGCTGTTCGAGAAGTTGGCGTTGCAGATGATCGACCACTACCTGGGCGACACCCTGCGTGAAACCGGCAAGCTGGCCTTCGCCGGCGGCTGCGCGCTGAACGTCAAGCTCAACCAGAAGATCATTGCCCGCCCGGACGTGAAAGAGCTGTTCGTCCAGCCGGCCTCCGGCGACGCCGGCACCGCAGTCGGTGCGGCCGCCTATGTTTCCCACGCCCGTGGCGTGCCGGTCGAGAAGATGGAACACGTCTACCTCGGCCCGTCGTACTCCAACGAAGACGTGATCGCTGCCTGCGCCCGTCATCCGGACCAACCGAAGTGGCGCAAGCTCGACAACATGCCGCAGCAGATCGCCCAGATCATGGTCGACGGCAACCCAGTGGCCTGGTTCCAAGGCCGCATGGAGTTTGGCCCGCGCGCACTGGGTGGTCGTTCGATCATCGGCTGCCCGAGTGTCGAAGGCGTGGCTGACCGTATCAACCACCAGATCAAGTTCCGCGAGCGCTGGAGACCGTTCTGCCCGTCGATGCTCGACACCGTTGCCCCGCAGATGATCAAGGTCGATCACCCGGCGCCGTTCATGACCTTCACCTTCGAAGTGGCTGAAGAGTGGAAGACCCGCGTACCAGAAGTGGTTCACGAGGACGGCACGTCGCGTGCCCAGGTGCTCAAGCGCGAGTACAACCCGCGCTACTACGACATGATGAAAGCGCTGGAAGACCTGACCGGCAACGGCGTGTCGCTGAACACCTCGCTGAACCGCCGTGGTGAACCGATGATCTGCTCGCCGACCGATGCCTTGAACATGTTCTTCGGCTCGGACCTGCAGTACCTGATCATGGAAGACATCCTGGTCGTCAAGGACGGCGCAGCCGCGTATGACCAGCCGCTCTGAACCGCGCATCCTGCAGTTCTGCCATGGCTATGACGGGCCGTTTCTCGACTGCGCCCGTCAATACGCCAGCCTGTTCCAGGGCAGCGGCTACAAGGTCACCACGGTGTTCCTCACCGGCGCCACCGACCCGCAGGTCGCGGCCGGCTGCGCGTCGGACGAGGTGCTGTTTCTCGAATTCAGCTCCAAGGCTGTTCGCGGCCTGAAGCTCGGTGCCATCCGGGCGCTGCGCCGGGTCGCGGCCGAGCGCAACTTCAGCTTCTGCATCGCCCACCGCTTCAAGCCGATTTACGTGGCCTTGTTGGCCACGGGCTTGCCGGTGATCGGCGTGCACCATGCGTTCGGCGACTATCAGCGCAAGGGGCGGCGGCTGTTCGCCAACCTGTTCAGCAAACGTTTGAGCCTGCTCGGCGTATCGGATGCGGTGCGTGACGACATGCGTCGTTGCCTGCCGCAGTGGCCGGCCGAGCGTATTCAGACCTTGTACAACCGCATCGATATCGGCGCGCTCGACGCAGCGCTGGTGCCGCGTGCCGAGGCACGTCAGGCCCTGGGGCTGGATGCCCAGGCTTGGATCGTCGGGAACGTCGGCCGTCTGCATCCGGACAAGGACCAGGCCACCTTGTTGCGCGGGTTTGCCGAGGCACGCCCAGCGCTGCCTGCGGGGGCTCGCCTGGCGATCCTGGGCAAGGGGCGCCTGGAAGGCAAACTCAAGGCCTTGGCCGCTGAGCTGGGTATCGCCGGGCATGTCGACTTCCTGGGGCAGGTGCCGGATGCCCGCCACTACTTCCAGGCGTTCGATGTCTTTGCGCTGAGTTCTGACCATGAGCCGTTCGGCATGGTCCTGCTCGAAGCCATGGTGGCCGGCGTGCCCGTGCTGGCGACCGCCTGCGGTGGTGCGCGCGAGGTGGTTGAAGGCGTGGGCGTGTTGTTCCCGCTGGGCGATGCCACGCAGCTGGCCCAGGGCCTCACGCATATGGCCAAGCTGGACGCACAGCAGCGCCAGGCGTGTGCCGCGCACATGCTGCAGCGCCTGCACGAGCGGTTCTCCGACGCGGCTGTGCGCGAGGCCTTCTGGCAGCTGCCGCAAGTGCGTGCGCTGGTGGGGCAGGCATGATGCTCAATCATATTCAGGCCTTCCGTGAGCGGGGTTGGCAGGTTATCGACGCGGCAACCTACGCCCAGGCGTGGGCGCGATTCGGTGGCAGTGTCGCCACGCACCCGCTGGTGATCGAACAACTGGCTGACCTGGCGCAGATACCCGTGCGCTACCTGGGTTGGCATCAGGCGGGTGAGCTGAAGGCCGCCGTGCCGACCTGGGGGCGCCATCTGGCGCTGTCCAAGGACGTGCTCAAGCGCGCCGGCAAGAAAGGCCTGTTCGACCTTGGCAATGCCGAGATCATTCTGCCGGCCGCCGCTGACGCTGCCGCGCCGTTGCGCCATGCCGTGCGCTACCTGTCCGAGCTGAACCAGGGGCGCTTTACCGGCCTGAAGGCGCAGAAAGAACAGTTGGCCATGGCCCGGGCGCCTGAAGACCTGTCGAAGAAATTCCGCTACAACCAGCGCCGCGAGTTGCGCCTGCTGGAAGAGGCGGGTGGCGTGGTGCGCCCGATCACTGATTTCAGCTCCCGCGAAATCGCCGCCATGTACTGCGACCTGTTCCAGCGCCGCTGGGGCTTCCCGGCCACCGGCGCCGAGCGTATGGCGGACGTGCTGCAGCGCCTGCGCGAGCTGCTGATTGGGTCGGTGCTGTTGCTCGACGACAAGCCCATCGCCATCCAGCTGGTGTACCGCGTCGAAGCGCCGGGCTGGGTCAGTGTCGAATACGTCAACGGCGGCGTAGACCCTGAAACCAAGGCCTTCAGCCCCGGCAGCGTACTGAGCTTTCTCAACACCCAGGCTGCCTGGGAAGACGCCCGCACGCGCAACAAGCCCCTGCGCTTCTCGTTCGGCCGTGCCGACCGCGAGTACAAGGACCGCTGGTGCAACCCTGTACCGGTGTACCAGGCGTGAGCCGCAAGCAGCAGTTGCTCAAGCGCCACCGGCGCAACAAGCGCCTGGGGCTGCTGGCCGGCCTGGTGGCGTTGGTTGCCCTGGGCATATTCGCCTGGTGGTGGCTGCCGCTGTTGCTGTTGCCGTTGCTCTGGGCTGCCCACGAGGCGTGGTTTGCCGACCATCTGTTCTATGCGCCAGGCGAGGACTACGCTTACAACTTCGGCGAGCAGGCCCGGCAAGCGCCTGTCACCTTGCGTGACGGGGTGATCAAGGTGGGCGCGGCATTGCAGGGCGATGAAACGCTAATCCTCGAAGTTCGGGTGAAGAGCGGTTGGTTGGGGCGTTTTCTGGATCCGCGTGTCGAGTTGCTGGCAGATGAGATCAGCGATCGGCAGGCTTTCGAGCGCGGTGTCGCTGGGGTTCGCTTCCTCAACCTGACCGGGCTGGCTGCACCGCTTCAAGCGGGTACGTTGCGTTTGCGTGGTCGCCACTGCCGCCTGCAGGGCGAGCCTCGGCTGTGGATAACCCCCTGCGTCGAGTTGCAGCGCCGTCGAGTGATGGTGATTGCGCCGCATGCCGATGATGCCGAGCTGGCCGCTTATGGCTTGTACAGCCAGGCCGACGAAACCTGGGTGGTCACGTTGACCGCTGGCGAAATCGAGGCCGAGCACTATCAGCAGATGGGCCTGGGCAAGGCCGAGGCGGCACGCCTCAAGGGCCGTCTGCGCGCCTGGGACAGCATTGCCGTGCCGCGTTGGGCCGGGGTGCCGGAGTCGCGTTGCGTGCAGTTGGGCTACTTCTGCCTGCAACTGCCCACCATGCAAGCTGCGCCCGATGTGCCGGCGGCTTCACGTGAAGCCGACATGGCCGATATTCGCCCGTTCCGCCGCTTCAACCCGTTCCCGCTGCCGGCAGATGGCGATGGTGCGCCAACCTGGCGAAACCTGCTGGCTGACCTGCGTGCACTGCTGATGCTGGCCAAGCCTGACGTGCTGGTCATGCCGCACCCGCAACTCGACCCGCATCCGGACCACATCTGTGCCCAGGCGGCCGTGCTGGAGGCGTTGCAGGGCCTGGAATGGCAGCCGCAAACGCTGCTGTGCTACGCCAACCACCTGCATGACAACGACCGCTGGCCAATGGGCGACAGCGGCGACGGTGTGGCCTTGCCGCCGCAATTGAGTGCCGAGCAGCCATGGGCGCCGTGCTCTCTGGTGCTGGACCTGGCAACGCAACGCGACAAGGCAATGGCCTTGGGCATGATGCACGACCTGCAGCCGCGCGCACCGTTCAAGCGCCGGCTGCGCCGGCTGTTGCAGCGCTGGCTGGCCGGGCGCCGCCCGTCGCCTTACGGGGAGAACGAATTCTTCCGCAAGGCCGTGCGCCGGCATGAACTGTTCTGGCGCCGTGAGCTGTAGACAACGCCCATGGTTGACCGCGATGGCGCAGAGCGCCCAAGGAAAGCAATGAAAGTCCTATTTCTGGTGCAGAAGGAACAGCGGGCCATCCTCGATCGCCTGTACGACGGCGTCGCGGCCAACTGTGAGTGCGACCTGCGCTGGCTGACCAGTGAAGACCAGCGCAACCTGCGCCGTTACTTCAAACGCGAAGTGCAGGTCGAGCGCTATGACCGCATCGTCTTCTTCCTGCGTTTCAAGCAGGAGATCCGTCAGGTGGCGTTCATTCAGACAGTGCCGAACCTGGTCATCCTCGAACACGATGCCTACCAGAACTACATCCCCTGCAAGTACACCGGCAAGTTCAGCGCGCACTACCGCAAGTTGCCCTGGGCGCGGGTGATCAGCTCTGGATACATGGTCAGCGAGCGCTTGCGCCAGGAAGGTTTCGATGCGGTGTTCGTGCCCAAGGGCTACGACGAGCACCTGTTGACCGACCAGGGCCGTGACCGCGACATCGAGCTGGCGTTCGTCGGCAGCACCAACAGCGTCGCCTACAGCGGTCGCAAGGCACTGCTGGATGAGCTGGGGCGGGTGGAGAACCTGGTGGTGACGCGCACCAAGTCTGGCGAAGACTATTGCAACACGCTCAACCGTATTCGTTTCTTCGTCAGTGCCGATGTCGGCATGGGCGAGTACATGATCAAGAACTTCGAGGCCATGGCCTGCGGCTGCGTGCTGCTGGCCTTTGACCAGGGCGCGGAAGAAAACCGCGCCCTGGGCCTTCAGGACATGCACAACGTGGTGTTCTACGACAGCATCCCGATGCTGCAGGCGAAGCTGCACACGTTGCGGGCAGACCCTGCCCTGGCCCAACAAATTGCCGAGAATGGGCGCCATCTGGCGGTTTCCCGTTTCAGCTTCGGTGAAGTTGGTCGTAGCATCGTCGACCACATGCGCCCGGCACTCAGGCCGCATCCGCCCTTGTCTGCATGGCAGCGGTTGCGGTTGAAGCTGGGCTTTTAATTAAAAGAACTTTCGCTTTCAGGGAATGCAGGCGAAAGTCGATTGTCGCAACGCGGAGGGAGTCCGGTGCGCTTTTCTGAAGAGAGTGATGTCACCCTGGTGGTGACCAGCTGCGGTCGGTTCGATCTGCTCAAGGAAACCCTTGCGAGTTTCGATCGCTATAACACTGCGCCCATACGCGAGGTTTTCATCACCGAAGACTCCGGGGACGATGCGGTGCATGGCGCCGTGCCGGAACACTGGAAGCCGTACTGCACGGTGTTCGTGAATCGGCCCAAACTTGGCCAGTTGCCTTCGATCGACCTGGCCTACAGCCACGTCAAGACGCCCTACATCTTCCATTGCGAAGACGACTGGCAATTCTATCGTCAGGCGTTCGTCGAAGATTCCAGGTCGATACTGCAGGCCAGCGCCGAGGTGTTGCAGGTGTGGCTGCGCAGTTATGCCCATGACCTGGCGATCCACAGCCCCTACATTCACTTGGGCGATCGCCAAGTGATCGCAGGTGTGCCTTGCTACCCTCTGCTTTCCGAGAAAGCCGAGTGGCAGGCCTTTTCGCTCAACCCCGGCCTGCGTCGCCTGAGCGATTATCAGCGCTGTGCGCCATTTGCCGCCTATGCTGGTGAGAAGGCGCTTTCCCGTCGCTACGCAGAGATGAATCTGACAGCAGTCACGCTGGAAGGTGATGCAGTATTGCACACCGGCTTTGGCAGCCACGTAACCTTGCCTGAAGAAGTCCAGCGCAAGGCCAAGCGCCGCCAACGCGATCGGGTAAAGCTGGCATTGACGCTGATTATGGGTGCCTTGGTAGGCATGGGAATTTCTATTTTTGTTCACTGAAATCGCAGTCCCACCTGGCTTGAACGGGAGAGGGGCGCTATCCCCATGAACATCGTCAACATGATGTGGGCGGGCGGGTCACCGTACATGTCCATTCACAAGGTTCACCGGCAGGTGCTGTCGCACGCGGGTGCGGATGCCCGTATCAGCAACTGGCTGCTGCTGGGCAGCGGCCTTTGTTGCGGGCTCGGCTCCACCCGCGAATGGCACATGCCGCAACGTGCGCTCAAGGGGCGGCATCTGTGGCGCCTGCTGCGGCCATGGCTGCGCTTGAAGCTGCGCAGGGCGTTGGCCGAAGCCAAGGCCGATGTGTTGCTGCTCGATGGCGTGGGCGTCGCGCGCCTGGTGCTGCCATTACTGTTGCAGCTGCCTGGTATGCGGGCCAAGGTCCTGTTCCACGGCAAGACCCGTCTCACCGCCAGCGATGTTCGCCTGCTGTCCAGGTTCCCCGCCGACCGGCTGAGTATCGCTGCGGTTTCGCAGACCCTCGCCCAGGCGCTGGAGCGCGACCTGGGGCGGCCAGTGCAGACGTTGCGCATGGCGCTCGAACCGCACGCGTTTATCGAGTCGCTGATGACCCGCGAACGGGCACGGCAGGTTTTGGCGCTGCCACAAACCAGCGGGCAAGTACTGGGCGCCGTGGGGCGGCTGGTAGAGAGCAAAAGCTTCGAGATGCTGATCGACGCATTCGCTCAGGGCACTGCGGCGCAGCCTGATGCACAGTTGGCAATCATCGGTGACGGCCCTCAGCGAGCGGCCCTGCAGTCACGAATCGACGCACTCGGCCTGCATGGCCGCGTCCATCTCTGTGGGCACCATGATGACTTGCAGCAACTTTACCGGGCGTTTGACTGGCTCATGGTGCCCTCGCGCGCCGAAGGCTTGGGGTTGGTCGTACAAGAAGCGGTAATGGCCGATGTGCCGGTGATCTGCAGCGACCTCCCGGTGTTCCGGGAGCAATTGGGGGACACCGGCTGCTACCTGCCGGTGGGTGATGTACAGGTCTGGGCCCAGGCGATCGAGCGCTGTGATGCCCGTAGCGCGGCGGCGCTGGCCGCCCGGCAGCGTCAGGCGCTGGCGCCGGAAGCGGCCTGGCAGGCTTTCAGCAGTGGCTCGGCCAGCCTGCTGCGCGGCTGAGGCTCAGCGCGCCAGCAGGGCCGCCTCGAAATCGGCGAGCGGGAAGCGGTCGCCAAGCTTCTCGCGTTCGATGTAACTCACCATGTGTTGCACATTGCGACGAACCATCCGGGCAGACAGTGGCGGGCGCAGGAAACGCATGTCTGCCACGTCGATCAGGCCCAGGCGCTGGTCGGGGGTGACCACCACATTGCCCAGATGCAGCGAGCGAAAGTACACACCGCTGCGGTGCAACTGGCGGATCAGGTCGATCAGGCGGGGCAGGTAGATGTCCCAGCTGAAGCCGTCGTCACGCGACATCTGCAGCAGCGTGCGCCCCGGCAGCGGGCGATACAGCACCGCCGTTCTGCCGGGCAGATCGAGCTTGTGCTGGCTGATGACCTCGAGCGTGGGGATGCCCAGTTGGGCAAGGCGCGTGGCGTTTTCAACAAAGCGCTGGGAATAGGGGCGCAGCAGCGCAGATGAAATCAGGCGCTTACGACGAAAAACCTTGAGGAAATTTCCATCTTCAAGGAGGTAGACTTTGGCGCCATGGCTGTCAGCCTCTAGAACCTGGGCGCCAAGTGTCAGCTGATCGAAGTCGACCTGGGTGAGCCGAGAGCATTGCATGAATTGAGCCTTGTCGTCTGGCGAGCAAAATGACCGGCAATAATGCCGAAAATAATGCTGTAGCACCATGATGGTGTCTTTGATTCACCGGGGGAGCTGATGTTGCATGAGAAAAACTGGGCGCGGGCCTGGTTGGGGTTCGGTCTGGTCTGGTTTGTAGCTGCGATCGCTCTGGCGCCCAGCAACAAGGTATATCAGCAGGGCCTGGTAGCGTTTCTGTGGTTGCCTACCTTGATACTGGCATGGCCCGCGCGCACGGTGCTGGTCGAAGCCTGGCGACGTCAGCCGGCGTTGTGGGGGGCGGTGCTGCTGCTGATTGTGTGGGGTGCCATCAGCCTGGTCTGGTCGGCCGCCGAGGAACCTGGCCGCGAAGCCAAGCGCTTGATTTACATCCTGGTGTTTCTGTTGGCGTTTCCCTTGGTGGCCCAGGGCGGGCCTGCACGCATTCGCCACTTGCTGCAAATCGGTAGCGGTTTGCTTGCCATTGCGGCGTTGATATCGATCGTCCAGTTCTATTTCGTGTTGGGCAATCCGCTGATCGGTAGGCTTGGGGGCATCGGCGAAATCTCCCACCCGATTCTTGGCGCCTACGTCATAGGTACGGCGGTCCTGCTGCTGCTCTATCAGTTGCCGCACCAGCGGGTTGTTCAGCTTGGCTGGTTGTTGGCACTGGCATGCCTGGGTGCATTCGTCATGCTCAGCCAGAGCCGCGGCGCGGTGCTGGCGTTGCTGTCCACCGTGGTACTTGCGCCGTTGTGGTTCCGCGACCGCCATAGCCGGCTGATCGCAGTTGCGGCCTTGATTGCCACTGGCGTGGCGTTTTATGTGGTGTATGACGTGATCACCGCGCGAGGCTCCTCGTTCCGCCCAGAGATTTTCCAGGCCGTGATTCAGATGATCGGCGAACATCCATGGACCGGGCTGGGCCTGGGTGCGTCCTACAAGGTGAGTGCGGTCGGTATGGAATTCGACCATACCCACAACATGTTCACCCACGTTGCGGTGGAGCTCGGGCTACCTGGCATGTTGCTGTGGATCGCGGTATGGCTGTTCACGCTGGCTGAAATCGTGCGCGCGCGCCACACATTGCTGGGCAAGATCCTGCTCGGGCTGTGGATTTTCTCCACCATGGCCATGCAGTTCGATGCCGCCAGCCTCACCGCAACACCGCGTGCCGAGTGGTTCGTGAGCTGGCTGATCGTCGGCCTGGCGATGTTGTTACCCTGGGGGAGTGCCGAAAATGACGCCTGTGGTAAAATTTCCGGTTCAACCTGAACAGCGAGCTCGATGATGGCCGAAACACCGCTACCGGCGGAGCACACCTCCAGCGTGAAGATCTACTTCCGGCTGCTGAGCTACGTGAAACCCTATGTCGGCATTTTTCTGCTGAGCATTATCGGTTTCGTGATCTTTGCCTCGACCCAGCCGATGCTGGCCGGGATCCTCAAGTATTTCGTCGATGGCCTCAGCAACCCCGAAGCGGTGCTGTTCCCCAACGTCCCCTACCTGCGCGACCTGCAGTTGCTGCAGGCCGTGCCGCTGCTGATCATCCTGATCGCCGCATGGCAGGGGCTCGGCTCTTTCCTTGGCAACTACTTCCTGGCCAAGGTCTCCCTTTCCCTGGTGCATGACCTGCGTGTCGAGTTGTTCAACAAGCTGCTGGTGTTGCCCAACCGCTATTTCGACAACCACAACTCCGGCCACCTGATTTCGCGCATCACCTTCAACGTGACCATGGTCACGGGGGCCGCCACCGATGCCATCAAGGTGGTGATCCGTGAAGGCCTGACGGTGGTGTTCCTGTTTGCCTACCTGCTGTGGATGAACTGGCACCTGACGCTGGTGATGGTTGCCATCTTGCCGGTCATCGCGGTGATGGTCAGCGTCGCCAGCAAGAAATTCCGCAAGCAGAGCAAGAAGATCCAGGTGGCCATGGGCGACGTCACGCATGTCGCGTCCGAAACCATCCAGGGTTATCGCGTGGTGCGCAGCTTCGGCGGCGAGGCTTACGAGCAGCAACGTTTTGGCCGTGCCAGCCAGAGCAACACCGACAAACAGCTGCGCATGACCAAAACCGGTGCACTGTATACGCCGATGCTGCAGCTGGTGATCTACAGCGCCATGGCTGCGTTGATGTTCCTGGTGCTGTTCCTGCGTGGCGACTCCACTGCCGGTGACCTGGTGGCCTACATCACTGCCGCAGGCCTGCTGCCCAAGCCGATCCGCCAGTTGTCGGAAGTCAGTTCGACCATCCAGAAAGGCCTGGCCGGCGCTGAAAGCATCTTCGAGCAGTTGGACGAGCAACCCGAAGTCGACAGCGGTACCGTCGAGAAGGACCGGGTACAAGGGCGCCTGGAAGTGCGCAACTTGAGCTTTACCTACCCAGGTACCGATCGCGAAGTGCTGAGCGACATCAGCTTTACCGCCGAGCCTGGGCAGATGATTGCCCTGGTAGGGCGTTCCGGCAGCGGCAAGTCGACCCTGGCGGCGCTGATTCCACGCTTCTACCACCACGACCAGGGGCAGATCCTGCTCGATGGCGTCGAGATCGAAGACTACCGCCTGCGCAACCTGCGCCGTCACGTTTCGCAGGTTACCCAGCACGTCACCCTGTTCAACGACACAGTGGCCAACAACATCGCCTACGGCGACCTGGCCGGCGCACCGCGCGCGGACATCGAAGCCGCGGCGGCCGATGCCTACGCCAAGGAGTTCGTCGACCAGTTGCCCAAGGGCTTCGATACCGATGTGGGTGAAAACGGCGTACTGCTGTCTGGTGGCCAGCGCCAGCGCCTGGCAATTGCCCGGGCACTGTTGAAAAATGCCCCGTTGCTGATCCTCGACGAAGCGACATCGGCACTGGACACCGAGTCCGAGCGGCACATCCAGGCTGCGCTGGACCATGTCATGAAGGGCCGCACCACGCTGGTGATCGCCCACCGCCTGTCGACCATCGAGAAGGCCGACCAGATCCTGGTCATGGACCAGGGCCGCCTGGTAGAGCGCGGTACGCATGCCGAGCTGTTGGCAGCAAATGGCTATTATGCCCGCTTGCACGCCATGGGCCTGGAAGAGCCGGCAAAGGCCGATATCACCTGAGTCCTCCCTGAACGGGGCCGTATGGCCCCGATTGTCACCGGAATTTTCCAGGGCCCGATCTGGCCGTAAAGCCGTCGCCTGCCCTGTGCTAATATCCTGCCCCTGTTCATTATTTCCATATGGGTTGCCCATGAAGTTGTCCATGCCGCGTTTCGATCAAGCCCCGGTATTGGTGGTCGGCGATGTCATGCTGGACCGCTACTGGCATGGCGGTACTTCGCGTATTTCGCCAGAAGCGCCAGTGCCGGTGGTCAAGGTCGATCAGATCGAGGATCGCCCCGGCGGCGCGGCCAACGTTGCCTTGAACATTGCCGCCCTCGGCGCACCGGCAGCGCTGATCGGCGTGACCGGCCAGGATGAAGCTGCCGACAGCCTGGCCAACAGCCTGCAGGCTGCTGGCGTGCGTTCGGTGTTCCAGCGCATCGCGCACCAGCCGACCATCGTCAAGCTGCGGGTCATGAGCCGTCACCAGCAGTTGTTGCGCATAGATTTCGAAGAGCCGTTCGCCACCGACCCGTTGTCGTTGGGCGCTGAGGTCGAAAGCCTGCTCGAGGGCGTCAAGGTGCTGGTGCTGTCCGATTACGGCAAGGGCGCGCTGAAGAACCACCAGAGCCTGATCCAGGCCGCACGAGCCAAGGGCATCCCGGTGCTGGCCGATCCCAAGGGCAAGGATTTCTCCATTTACCGGGGTGCCAGCCTGATCACCCCGAACCTCAGCGAGTTCGAGACCATTGTCGGCCGTTGCACCGATGAGGCCGAGCTGGTCGCCAAGGGCCTGCAGCTGCTGCTGGACCTGGACCTGGGCGCGCTGCTGGTCACCCGTGGCGAGCATGGCATGACCCTGCTGCGCACCGGCCAGCCGGCCCTGCACCTGCCTGCGCGTGCCCGCGAAGTGTTCGATGTGACCGGTGCCGGCGATACCGTTATCTCCACGCTGGCGGCCGCCATCGCAGCGGGTGAAGACCTGCCCCACGCCGTTGCCTTGGCCAACCTGGCTGCAGGCATCGTGGTCGGCAAGCTGGGTACCGCGGCAATCAGCGCACCTGAGTTGCGCCGTGCGATCCAGCGTGAAGAGGGTTCGGAGCGTGGTGTGCTGGGCCTGGAGCAACTGCTGCTGGCCATCGACGATGCGCGCGCGCATAACGAGAAGATCGTCTTCACCAACGGGTGCTTCGACATCCTGCATGCCGGGCATGTGACTTACCTGGAGCAAGCACGGGCCCAGGGCGATCGGTTGATCGTCGCGGTCAACGACGACGCTTCGGTAAGCCGCCTGAAAGGCCCCGGTCGGCCGATCAACAGTGTCGACCGGCGCATGGCGGTACTGGCCGGCCTTGGCGCGGTGGACTGGGTGATCAGCTTCCCAGAAGGCACGCCGGAAAACCTGTTGAGCCAAGTGAAACCGGATGTACTGGTCAAAGGTGGTGACTATGGCATCGACCAGGTGGTCGGCGCCGACATCGTCAAAGCCTATGGCGGTACCGTGAAGGTGCTGGGGCTTGTCGAGAACAGCTCGACCACGGCGATTGTCGAGAAGATCCGCAAGAACTGATGGCGCTGGGGCCGCTTCGCGGCCCAATCGCCGGCAAGCCGGCTCCTACAGAGAAGCCAGTGCCCTTGAGGCCAGCGCTGTACATGGGGGAGCCGGCAAGCCGGCTCCTGCAGAGAAGCCAGTGCCCTTGAAGCCAGCGCTGTACATGTGGGAGCCGGCTTGCCGGCGATGGGCTGCAAAGCAGCCCCCACTTCATTTATGCAGTGTGGTACGCGCCCGCTGCAGCAGCGCCCGCGCTTTGTCTCCAAAGCGCTGCAAATGTGAAACCCTGGCCGTTTTGCGCTCCACCAAACCCTGCTGCTTCACCCACTCTTTCCAACGTATCCGCTCATCCGTCACCACCCAGCCGTCCTGGCGCGCGAAGCTTTCGGCCAGGTACAACCCGCGGGTGCTCGCCGGTACCAGTTCGTCTTTCTTCAACGTATACAGCTCAGCCAGTGGCTTGCCGTCCTGCAAGGGCATCAAGTACAGGTCTGGCCGTTTACGGTTTAGCCGCGCCACCAACTGATCGCCCTCAAGGCGTTCATCCACATGGAACAGGCTCAGCTTCTTGGCCTCACGGGGCACCTGCAGGCGCATGTCGTAGATCAGTTGCAACGAGGCGGTGGGCAAATGCACATATGCCCGCGGCCGTTCCAGCAGCATCAGGTTGCCGCAATGCACCGGCCGTGCGGCGCCAGACTCTGGCGTCAGCACGAACGGCAGCGACTCACGGTAGTGCAGGGCAGCGTCATAGGGCGCCGGAAGCCAGGTTTCGTTGAAGCGCCCGCCCAGCCAGCCTTCCGGGGTTTCCAGCAGGCATTCTTCAGCCACTTCCTGAACGGCGGTGTGCAACGGCAGGTTCAACTCCTGGGCCGGGACATAACCTGAAATCAATTTCAGTACTACATCGCCGCGGTCCTGGCGCCGCTGGCGCACCAGCACCCAATAGTCACGGTGCTGCCAGTGCAAGGTCAGGCGCACCGAGACACCCAGGTTGGCCAGTTCGACCACGAAGCACTGGTTGTCTGGCAACTGGATGGCGCGCCGCCGCTGCTGGGTCTGGGCAAAGTTCAGCGGCATGCCGATGCTCTGATAGACCAGGCCTTCCGGGGTGGCTTCGACATGCAGCGGCAGTGTCTTGAAGTTGCTCGGGTTCTTGCGGATCAGCGTACGCGGCACGAGGCTCCTCCTTGCGTCAGGGCTGTCTTCAGGCCCTAGGGTAGGGACAACTCAATGCTGGCCCAGGATACGGGCGACGGTGGCCACGTTGTGGGCCAGGTGCAGCGGATTGATAGTGCCGACGATAGCACTGCTGACGCCCGGGTGGGCAAACAGCAGTTCGAAGCTGGCCTGCACCGGATCGGTGCCGGGCGCCAGGCAGACATGCCCGCTGGCTAGAGCCTTCTTGACCAGAATGGCCTTGCCGTGTTCGGCAGCGTAGTCCAGCACCGGGCGTTCCGCCTGCTCGTTGAGGTTGTAGGTGACCATGGCGCAGTCGCCTTGCTCGAGGGCCTTCAGGCCACCGGCGACGGTCTTGCCCGAGAGGCCATAGCCGAGGATCTTGCCTTCCTGCTTCAGCGCTGCAAGGGTCTGGTAGACCTCCTGCTGCTCGAGAATCTCCAAGTCATTGCCATCGGAGTGCACCAGCACCAGCTCGATGCGGTCGGTCTCCAGGCGGCGCAGGCTGCGTTCGACCGAAAGGCGGGTGTGGGCGGCGCTGAAGTCGAAGCGCGACTGGCCGTCTTCGAACTCTTCACCGACCTTGCTGACGATCACCCACTCATCACGCTGGCCACGCAGCAACGGCCCCAAGCGCTCTTCGCTGCGGCCATAGGCCGGTGCGGTGTCTATCAGGTTGATGCCCAGCTGGCGCGCTTGTGCCAGCAGCATGCGTGCTTCGTCATCACCGGGGATGGTGAAACCGGTGGGGTATTTCACGCCCTGGTCGCGGCCTAGCTTGACCGTGCCCAGGCCCAGGGGCGACACCTTGAAACCGGTGCTGCCCAATGGGCGGTGGAAGTCGTGGAGGGTTGGCAGGGTCATGGCAGCAGTTGCTCCCAGGCTGGTACGCCGAGGGGCGGGCGCGGCAGCGCAGAGAGATCGGCCGGGGCGCCTGGGCGAACACCGTCGCGCTCGAGGCTGGCCAGCACGCGGTCACTGAAGTCTGGCGCCAAAGCCAGCTTCGTCGGCCACCCCACCAGCAGGCGCTGCTGATCGGCGAGGAAGGCGTTGTCCGGGCGCACCAAGCCAGATTGCGCCGGCTCTGCGCGGTCGACGCGCAGTGTGGCCCAGCGGACCAGGCTCTGGTCGACCCATGGCAACAAGTTGGCGATTTCCTTCTGCGCTGTAGCGATCTGCGCCGCAGGCTCGCGCGCTACTCCATCGGCTTCGGCAAGGTCGCCGCCGAGGTACCAGACCCATTGCCCATCGGCTGCTGGGTGGGTAGTCACGGTGACGCGCGGCTTGGGCCCACCACCCAGGCAGTGGGCATACAACGGCTTGAGGTTCGGGCCTTTGGCCATGACCATGTGCAGCGGCCGGGTTTGCATGGCTGGCTGGCTAAGGCCCAGCGCGTGCAGCAAACCTTCGGTGCCGGCTCCGGCACTGAGCACGATGCGCTGGGCACGGATTTCACGGTCGTCCACGCGCAGGCCGACCAGCTCATCACCTTCGCGCAAGGGTTCGATGTGCTCACCTGCCAGCAAGCTGTCGCCAGCCAGCTCGGCCAGGTTGGCCAGCAGGCTGGGCACGTCGATGACCAGCTCTGCCAGGCGATACACCTTGCCCTTGAAGGCACGGTCCTGCAGCGCAGGTGGCAGCTGGTCGCCCTTCACTTGATCGACCCGGCCGCGCACGGCCTTGCTGGCGAAGAAGCTGGTGAGGTTGCCGGCCAGCGTGCCTGGGGACCACAGGTAGTGCGCGTCGGACAGCAGTCGAGTACGCCCGAGGTCCAGCTCGCCATTGCCGGCCAGGGCCTCGCGCCAGCGTCGCGGCATGTCGGCAATGGCTTCCGAGGCACCGGTCAAGGCACCATGCAGGGCGTATTTGGTACCGCCATGGATAATGCCCTGGGACTTGATGGTCTGCTCGCCGCCAAGGCTGGCGCGCTCCACCAGCACTGTCGAATAACCCAGGCGACGCAGGCGGGCATTCAGCCACAGGCCTGCGACCCCGGCGCCGACGATCAGCACGTCAGTGGAAATGGCGGTTGGCATGGCGGTACCTCGAAGACTGGGACAGCTGGCAAGTATACAGGCTCAGGCCAGGGTGGGCTTTGTGATCCTGGGGCTGCGCAGCAGCCCCAGGATCCATCTGGCAGCATCAATGCCCGGCTGTCTTGGAGAACAGCTGAATCACCACCACCCCACCCACAATCATGGCCATGCCCAGCATCGCCGGCACATCCAGCTTCTGGCCATAGATCACCAGCGCCGCCACGCTGATCAGCACAATGCCCAGCCCCGACCAGATCGCGTAAGCAATGCCCACCGGAATGCTGCGCACCACAAGGGTCAGCATCCAGAAGGCGATCCCGTAACCGACCACCATCAACAGCAACGGCAGCGGCGTGCTCAGGCCCTTGACCGCTTTCATTGAAGCGGTGGCGATGACTTCGGCGCAGATCGCGATGGCGAGGTAGGTATAGGCATTCATGGCGATATTCTCCGGTTGCTGGTCGGGCATTCTAGACGCTGCCTGGATGGGGTAAAGTCATTACCTATCACCCCTGGAGATAGGTTGATGCCGCAACAGTGGAACCTTGAGCAACTGCGTCTCTTCGTGCGTGTGGTCGAGCTGCGTTCTTTTTCTGCCGTCGCCCGCGAGCAGCGCAAGGCACAGTCGGCAGTCAGCAATGCCATTGCCTTGCTTGAGGCGGACCTGGGCGTAACCCTGTTTGACCGCAGCAGCGGCCGTCAGCCGAAACTGACCGAAAACGGCACCGCACTGCTGGAGGATGCCCGCGAGCTGCTGCGCCAGTGTGAACGCCTGGACGGTCGGGCCCTGGCGCTGATGCGTGGGCAAGAAGCCTTGCTGCGGGTCGCCCAGGACGAGGCCATGCCTTATCAGCCGGTAATCGACAGCCTCGACGAACTGGCCAGCCGTTACTCCTTCCTTGAAGTGCAGCTGGCCAGTGCCGCCCAGGGTGATGTGGCGCGCAAGTTGGTGGAGCGTCGCGCCGACCTGGGTTTGTTCTTTCACCACGAAAGCATGCCGGCATCGCTGGAGCGGCGGACCCTGGGCAGCGTGGAAATGGTCACTGTGTGCGCCGTGGACCACCCGCTGGCGCGCGAAGGGCGGGTGACGCGCCAGCAGCTGGCACGTCATCGCCAACTACTCATTACCCCGCAGCAAAGCGGCTACCCGGGTGGCGAGGCGATCAGCCCGCAGGTATGGCGTGCCGACAGCTTCTACGCCATGGCTGAACTGTTGATGCGCGGCCTTGGCTGGGCCTGGCTGCCGCGCCACGTGGTGCAATACCCGACCTACCAGGCGCAGATGGTCGAGCTGGCCAGCGAATGGCGGCCACCGGCCTTGGTGGTCGAACTGGCCTGGCGCCGTGACGAGCCGCTGGGGCCGGCCGCGCAATGGCTGGCCGAGCGCTTTGCAGTACACCTGCGTGCTATCGGGTAAACTTCGCCGCCATGAACAGAACTCTCTATACCCTGCTGTTTCACCTGGGCCTGCCACTGGTTGCGCTGCGCCTATACCTGCGGGCACGCAAAGCGCCGGCCTACGGCCAGCGTATCGGCGAGCGCTTCGCCCGCCACCTGCCAGCCATGCGCCAAGGCGGTATCTGGGTGCACGCCGTGTCGGTGGGCGAAAGTATCGCCGCCGCTCCCATGGTGCGTGCGCTGCTAAAGGCCTACCCGGACCTGCCGATCACGCTCACCTGCATGACCCCGACCGGTTCAGAGCGCATTCGCGCCCTGTTCGCCGATGAACCGCGCATCCAGCATTGCTACCTGCCTTACGATCTACCGTGGGCGGCGGGGCGCTTTCTCGACCATGTGCGCCCGTGCCTGGGTGTCATCATGGAAACCGAGCTGTGGCCCAACCATATCCATCAGTGCGCCAAGCGGGGCATCCCTGTGGCGCTGGCCAATGCGCGGTTATCCGAGCGCTCGGCCCGTGGTTATGCGCGCTTCGCCAAGCTGACCCGACCCATGCTGGCCGAGATGAACCTGATTGCGGTACAGACCGAGACCGAGGCGCAGCGCTTTCGCAAACTGGGCGCACGGCCCGAGTGCGTGCAGGTGACCGGTTCGATCAAGTTCGACCTGAAGATTGACCCACAACTGCTGCCGCGCGCCAAGGCGCTGCGCGAGCAGTGGGGTGCAGGCCAGCGCCCGGTGTGGATTGCCGCCAGTACTCATGAAGGCGAGGATACGTTGATCCTGCAGGCCCATCGGCAGTTGCTGCAGGTGCATGGCGATGCGCTTCTGATACTGGTGCCGCGCCACCCGGAAAGGTTCGATGCGGTGCACGCCTTGTGCAGCGAGCAGTTCGCCACGGTTCGTCGTTCAGCGGGTACGGCAGTGGGTG
Organism: Pseudomonas sp. P39-UII1; assembly: GCF_039672635.1. Classification (NCBI taxonomy): domain Bacteria; kingdom Pseudomonadati; phylum Pseudomonadota; class Gammaproteobacteria; order Pseudomonadales; family Pseudomonadaceae; genus Pseudomonas; species Pseudomonas sp. P39-UII1. The sequence goes on along the minus strand of NZ_JBDFPP010000020.1, from coordinate 603 downwards.
CCGAGACTCGCGTGTTGCTTGGCGACACCATGGGCGAGTTGCTGTTCCTCTATGCCTTGGCCGACATCGCCTTCGTCGGCGGCAGCCTGGTCGCTACGGGAGGGCACAACCCGCTGGAGCCGGCGGCGCTGGCATTGCCGGTGATCATGGGGCCGCATGTGTTCAACTTCCTCGAGATCAGCGCAATGTTGCGCGAGGCGGGGGCGTTGCAGCAGGTGGATGATGCTGAAGGTTTGGCCGAGGCGGTGCGCCGGCTGGTCGAGCTGCCTCAGGATGCACAGCGCATGGGCGAGGCGGGCAGGGCGGTGATGCAGGCCAATCAGGGCGCCTTGCAGCGGTTGCTGGATGGGCTTGGGCTGTTGATCCGCTGAGTCATGTGGAATTCGCTTCGCGGGTAACTCCCTCCCACCAGAGACCAAAGCCCGCGAGCGCGCCGCATACCCTGTGGGAGCGGCTTCAGCCGCGAAGCAGGCGCCGCGGTGGATGGCACCGGCTTCGCCGGTGTTCGCGGCTGAAGCCGCTCCTTGTATCTCGACTTTCGCCTCCCAAGAGGCGAAAGTTCTCGACTGATCATCGAGGGAAGGTCTTGAAGCGGAGCCGCTC